>NZ_JBHUVA010000014.1:0-105731 GCF_042670805.1 Micromonospora sp. NPDC057141
TCAAGACATCCTCGACTGCGCATGCCGAGTACACCTAGCCAACACCCCACCAAAGCCGATACAACCCTGACAAGACTTCTGCGGGGCTGCACTAGAGGTCGGCGGGGGCCGTGGCGGCACGGGCGGCGGCGACCAGGCGATCGGTCTCGGCGACCACCGGCTCGTCGTCGGCGGGCGTGCCCGGGTCGTAGCGGACCGTCCAGGTCAGGCCGTCCACCCCGGACACCCGGCGGGCGGCGAGCCGGCCGGCGCCGCCGGGCACCGGGTGGTGCTGGGTGTACGCCACCGAACGGGTCACCCGCGCCCGCACCTGGTGCGGCAGCTCACCCGGGTCGAGCAGCAGGTACGTCTCGACGGGGCCGTCGGCCACCACCGCGTAACCGGCGCGCTCGGCGACCCGCTCGGCCGGGGTGACCGTCAGCTCCCGACCCGACCAGCCTGCCTTGAGCACGTCGTGCCAGCCCAGCCTGGCGTCCCGCCCCGGCAGCCAGAGCCCCAGGTTGCTGGCGACCAGCACCCCGCCGCCCGCGCCGGCGTCACCGTCGGCGGCCCAGGCCAGCACCCGCTCGGCGTCGGCCAGCGGCGGGCGGGCCGCCGGGGGCAGCTTCGGCTTGCGACTGAACAGCCCCATCACAGCCCTCCCGCGGCCTGCTCGCGCAGCGCCCGCGCGTGCTGCTCCAACGACAGCAGCTCCCCGAACAGCGCGAAGTACTCGTCCTTGTTGCTGACCGGGTTGATCCGCTGGATCTTCGACTTGAGGTCCCGGATCCGGCCGGTCACCGAGCCCCACTGCAACCGCGCGATGGTCACCGAGACGTACCGGGGGTCGGGCTCGCCGTCGATGCGCAGCGGCTCCACGGCCAGCTCGCCCACCAGCGCCTGGGCGACGAGGTCGGCGCAGGCGTCGCGGACCGCCTCGACCCAGACCGCGCCCTGGGTGGCCGTGGCGGCACCGCCGGCCGCCGCGATCGCCTCCCGCACGGCCACGTGCACCGGGTGGTGGTATTCCGACGCCTCGACCGCGTCGAACATCGGACCGGCCAGCACCGGCTCCTGGAGGGCGAGCTTCAGCGCCTCCCGCTCGACCAGCGACATCGGGCTGTCCGCGCCGGGCGCGGGCCGGGCGGCACGGGCCGGTGCGGGTGCCGCGCCCCCGGCGGGCTGGCCGGAGGCGGCGGCGAGCACGGCCCGCTGCACCGGCTCGATCTCCATGCCGAGGTCACCGGCGAGCTTGCGGACGTACTCGGGGCGCTTCTCCCGGTCCTTGATCTTCGCGACGATCGGGGCGGCCCGGCGCATCGCCTCCACCCGGCCGTCGACGGTGTCCAGGTCGTACCGGTTGATCACGTGGCGCAGCGCGAAGTCGACCAGCGGCTCGCGGCGGGCGACCAGGTCGCGCACCGCCAGGTCGCCCTTTGCCAGGCGCAGGTCGCACGGGTCCATGTTGTCGGGGCTGACCGCGATGAAGGTACGCCCGACGAAGCGCTGGTCGTCGTCGAACGCACGCAGCGCCGCCTTCTGCCCGGCGGCGTCACCGTCGAAGGTGAAGATGATCTCGCCGGCCACGTCGTCGGTGTCCAGCAGCAGCCGGCGCAGCACCGAGATGTGGTCCGCGCCGAACGCCGTGCCGCAGGTCGCCACCGCCGTCGGGACGTCGGCCAGGTGGCACGCCATCACGTCGGTGTAGCCCTCGACGACGACCACCTTGCCCTGCTTGGCGATCTCCCGCTTGGCCTGGTCGATGCCGTAGAGGACGTGCGACTTCTTGTAGATCGGCGTCTCGGGGGTGTTCAGGTATTTCGGGCCGTCGTCGTCGTCGAACAGCCGGCGCGCGCCGAAGCCGATCGGGTCGCCCGTGATGTCCCGGATCGGCCACATCAGCCGGCGGCGGAACCGGTCGATCAGCGTGCCGGAGCGCGACGGGCGGGACAGCCCGGCCGTGACCAGCTCGTCGTGGGTGAAGCCCTGCTGGCGCAGGTGCTTGGTGAGCAGGTCCCAGGCGTCCGGGGCGAAGCCGCAGGCGTACCGCTGCGCGGCGGCCCGGTCGAAGCCGCGCTGGGCGAGGAACTCCCGGGCCGGGCGGGCACCGGCCGTGCCGAGCTGCGCCTGGTAGAACTCGGCGGCGGCGGCGTGCGCGGCCACCAGGCGCTGCCGCTGCCCCTGCTGGGGGCGCGCGGCGCGCGGGGTGGCCTGGTCGTTCTCGACGTACCGGAGCTGGAGGCCGACGCGGGCGGCGAGCCGTTCGACGGACTCGACGAAGCTGAGATGCTCGGCGTCCATCAGGAACTTGATCGCGTCGCCGCCGGCCCCGCAGCCGAAGCAGTACCAGACGTTGCGGGCGGGCGAGACGTTGAACGAGGGGCTCTTCTCGTCGTGGAACGGGCACAGCCCCTTGAGGTTGCCGCCGCCGGCCGACCGGAGCGTCACCGTGTCCGAGATGACCTCGGCGATCGAGGTGCGCTCCCGGACCAGCGCGATGTCCTCGTCGCGGATCCGCCCAGCCATTCGCCACCCCCCTCGGCCCTACATCCTGCCCTGCCGGGGTGACCCTCACGGCGTCGGGGGGACGGCGGACGGGCGCGGTCCCGGGTCGGCACTTCGGACGGTTCAGACGGTTGCGGTGGACTCGTCCGCCTCGACCTGCCGGTTCCAGTCGGGCTTCGTCGAGCGCCACCCCTCATCGTCCATGCCCCGACGCCAGTAGCCGGAGATCGACAGCCGCTCCCGGGGCACGCCGCGCTCGACGCGCAGCAGCCGGCGCAGCTCGCGGACGAAGGTCGCCTCGCCGTGCACGAAGGCGTGCACGGCGCCGGGCGGGAAGTCCAGCGCCCGCACCGCCGCCACCAACGCCTCGCCGACCGGCCGGTCGCCCCGGTGCAGCCAGGTCAGCGCGACGTCGCCTTTGCTGGGCAGCGGCTGCTCCTCGGCGGCGTCGGCCACCTCCAGGAAGACCCGCGCCGGGGCGCCGGCCGGGAGCCGCTCCAGGGCGGCGGCGATCGCCGGCAGCGCGCTCTCGTCGCCCACCAGCAGGTGCCAGTCGGCGTCCGGGCTCGGCGCGTACGCCCCGCCGGGGCCGACGAACCGCACCGGGTCGCCGGGCCGCAGCCGGGCCGCCCACGGGCCGGCCACCCCCTCGTCGCCGTGGTGCACCACGTCGATGGTCAGCTCGCCGGCCGCCGCGTCCCAGGCCCGCACCGTGTACGCCCGCAGCCGCGGCCACTGCGCGGCGGGCAGGCGGCGGATCGCCGCGAGGTCGACCGGCTCCGGATACGTCACCCCGTCCGGCGGGAAGACCAGCTTCACGTAGTGGTCGGTGTGCTCGCCCACCGGGAGGCCGGTCAGCTCCTCCCCGCCCAGCACCAGCCGGATCACGTGCGGGGTGGGCCGCCAGGTCCGCAGGACCCGGGCGGTGGTGACCTTCTTCGGGCGCTCCGTCATGCGCTTAGGCTAGCCTAAGTCCGCCCGGCCGCCCACCGGCCGCCCACCGGCCGCCCACCGGCCGCCCACCGGCCGTTCCCGCCCCGGGCCTCGGTGTTCAGTCAGTCAGCAGCCGCCCGTGCCAGGCGACGGCGGCCGGGTCGGTGAGCGAGGCGACCTGGTCGATCACCACGCGCAGCCGGGCGGCGTCGTCCGGGGCGTCCCGCCACAGCGGGGCGAAGACCGGGTCCAGCGCGTCGGGGGCCCGTCGGGTCAGGACGGAGACCAGCTCGGCGAGGATCTGCCGCTGCCGCTCGTAGCGGCACCGGGCGCCGGGGCGGCGCATCACGTAGCGCAGCGCCAACCCCTTGAGCAGCGCGCACTCGGCCCGGACCCGGCGCGGCACCACCAGGTCGGCCGCGTACCGGCGCAGCGGGCCGGGCCCGCAGCGCTCGCGGGTGGCGGCCACCACGGTCGAGACGAACCGGCCGGTGAGCACGCTGGTGGTCGCCTTCAGCGCGACCTGGGCCCGGTGGCTGCCGTCGTAGCCGGCGAGGGGGGCGAGCACCGGGTCGGCGAGCAGCTCGACGAGCACCGCGCCCAGGTCCGCCGGGGACTCCCCGGAGTACGTGGCGGCCACGTCGGCGCAGAGCGCGGCCCGCTCGTCGGGGTCGGCCAGCAGTGGGCCGAGGCCCACGTATCCGCCGTGGACGCCGTCCTCGACGTCGTGCACCGAGTACGCGACGTCGTCGGCCCAGTCCATCACCTGGGCCTCCAGGCAGCGCCGCTCCTCGGGCGGGGCACCGGCGCGCAGCCAGTCGAAGACCGGGCGGTCGTCGGCGTACACCCCGAACTTGCCGCCCGCCGGCCGGCGCGGCCACGGGTACTTGGCGGTGGCGTCGAGCGACGCCCGGGTCAGGTTGAGCCCGGCGGACCCACCGCCCGGGTCGAGCACCTTGGCCTCGAGCCGGGTGAGCACCCGCAGCGTCTGGGCGTTGCCCTCGAAGCCACCGCAGGTCGCGGCCAACTGGTCCAGGGCGGCCTCGCCGTTGTGCCCGAACGGCGGGTGGCCGAGGTCGTGGGCCAGTCCCGCGGTGTCCACCACGTCGGGGTCGCAGCCCAGCCGGGCCCCCATCTCCCGGGCGATCTGCGCCACCTCCAGCGAGTGGGTCAGCCGGGTACGCAGGAAGTCGTCGGTGCCGGCGGTGTGCACCTGGGTCTTCGCGGCGAGCCGACGGAACGCGGCCGAGTGCAGCACCCGCGCCCGGTCCCGCTCGTACGGCGAGCGGCCGGCGCCGGTGTCCTTGGCCTGCTCGTCGACCCAGCGCGCGCCGTCGCAGGCGCCCGCGGCCCAGACGCTGGTCATGCGGTCCACCCTCCACCGGCGATACGACATCCTTCGCGCGAGCCCTCAGGCTACGCCCGACGGCTGCCGGCAGCGCGGCGACGAGTCCTCGCCCGGCGGCGCGCAACAGCCGATCAGTCGAGAGTTGTCGGCTAATTGCCGACCGTGACGGGTCGCGGTCCACCATGGCGACCGGTAGCGTTCCCAGAGCAGAACGTTACCGATGATCCGCACACCTGAATCAGATCCGAAACCCTGAATCGGACGACGGGAAGTGACGCTCGTGGACGCTGACACGGTGCTGGGAACGGAATTACGGGGGCTGCGCCAGCGCCGGCCGGAGGTCGCCGGTGGCGTGCTCGCCGGCACCGACGGCCTGCTCATCTCCAGCGACCTGCCGACGACCGACGCCACCCACCTGGCGGCCCTGGCCGCGGCCAGCTTCGGCCTCGGCCACCGGGTCGCCGACACGGTCCGCCACGGCGAGTTCCAGGAGTCGGTCGTGTTCACCGCCCGGGGCTGCGTGGTGACCTACCCGGCCGGCCGGCACGCGCTGCTGACCCTGGTCACCGGGGCCCGCACCGACCTGGAGACCCTGCACCGGGAGGCCCGGGAGGTGGCCGCCCGGACCGGCTCGGTCTTCGACCAGGAGCGCAGCGCGCCCACCAGCATGCCGGTGCCCGACCCGCACGCGCCCCTGGCCATGCGGACCCCGATGGCGACCCTGCCGGGGCGCGCGCCGAACGCGTCCCGCGCGACCGGCTGGCGGCGCCCGCCGATCTGAGCCCGCCGGCCCCGGTGCGGATGCGTGCGGCTTCCCCACCGGGGCCGGCGTCGGGCGCGCCCACCGCCGGCCCGACCGCGGCCACCGCCAACCCGGCGTGCGCCCGGGCCGCCGCCCGCTCCGTCGGTTCAGCGGCTCCATCGGTTCAGCGGCTGTCGGAGCCGGCCGTCTCGATCGCCGCGCGACCGGCCTCCAGCCGGGCCACCGGCACGCGGAACGGCGAGCAGGAGACGTAGTCCAGGCCGACCTCGTGGAAGAAGTGGACGGACTCCGGGTCGCCGCCGTGCTCGCCGCAGACGCCGAGCTTCAGCCCCGGCCGGGCCGCCCGGCCCTCCTCGGCGGCGATCCGCACCAGCCGGCCCACGCCGTCGCGGTCGATCGACTCGAACGGGGAGATGCCGAAGATGCCCAGCTCCAGGTAGCGCCAGAAGAAGGCCCCCTCGACATCGTCGCGGGAGAAGCCCCAGCCCATCTGGGTCAGGTCGTTGGTGCCGAAGGAGAAGAACTGCGCCGCCTCGGCGATCTGGCCGGCGGTCAGCGCCGCCCGGGGCACCTCGATCATCGTGCCGATCAGCACCTCGACACCGCTGTCCCCGACCACCTCCGCGATGATCCGCTCCGCCTCGGCGCGTACCGTCTCCAGCTCCTGGACCGCCCCGACCAGCGGGACCATGATCTCCGGGCAGGCCGACCCGCCCTCGCGGGTGACCCGGACGGCGGCCTCGGCGATCGCCCGCACCTGCATGGCGAACAGGCCGGGAATGACCAGGCCGAGCCGCACGCCGCGCAGGCCGAGCATCGGGTTCTCCTCGTGCATCCGCCGGACGGCGGCGAGCAGCGCCTCCTCCTTCGCCACGTCCTCGCCGCGTTCCTGGGCGACGGCGACGTCGACCGCGAGCTGCTCCAGCGGGGGCAGGAACTCGTGCAGCGGCGGGTCGATCAGTCGCACGGTGACCGGCAGGCCGTCCATCTCGCGGAAGATCTCCACGAAGTCGTCGCGCTGCAACGGCAGCAGCGCGGCGAGGGCGTCGGAGCGCTCGCTGTCGGTGCGGGCCAGGATCAGCCGCTCGACCAGCTCACGCCGGTCGCCGAGGAACATGTGCTCGGTGCGGCACAGCCCGATGCCCTGCGCGCCGAAGCGGCGGGCCCGGGCGGCGTCCGCGCCGGTGTCGGCGTTCGCCCGCACCGCCAGCCGCCGGGCCGCGTCGGCGTGGGTCATGATCCGGTGTACGGCCTTCACCAGCGCGTCGTCGGCCTCTTCCGGGTCGAGCGTGCCCTCGAAGTAGCGCACCACCTCCGACGGCGTGACCGGCACCTCGCCGAGGTAGACCTTGCCCGTGGTGCCGTCGACGGAGATGACGTCGCCCTCGTCGACGGTCTGCCCGGCGACGCTGAACCGCTTCGCGGGCACGTTGACGTCGATCTCGTCGGCGCCGGACACGCAGGTCTTGCCCATGCCCCTGGCGACCACGGCGGCGTGGCTGGTCTTGCCACCGCGCGAGGTGAGGATGCCCTTCGCGGCGATCATGCCGTTGAGGTCGTCGGGGTTGGTCTCCCGGCGGACCAGGATGACCGCCTGGCCCTCGCCGGCCAGCTCGACGGCGCGGGCGGAGGTGAAGACCACCTTGCCGGACGCCGCGCCCGGCGACGCGCCGACGCCCCTGGCGACCGGCTCGAAGTCGTGGTCGAGCTGGAACCGGGGGAACATCAGCTGGGCGAGCTGTGCGCCGTTGACCCGGTGCAGCGCCTCGTCGAGGTCGATCAGGCCCTCGTCGACGAGCTGGCCGGCGATGACGAACGCCGCCGCGGCGGTGCGCTTGCCGACCCGGGTCTGGAGCATCCAGAGCTTGCCGCGTTCGATGGTGAACTCGATGTCGCAGAGGTCCCGGTAGTGCCCCTCCAGCCGGGCCATGATGCCGAGCAGCTCGTCGTAGGAGCGCTTGTCGATGCGCTCCAGCTCCTGCAACGGCACGGTGTTGCGGATGCCGGCGACGACGTCCTCCCCCTGCGCGTTGGCCAGGTAGTCGCCATAGATGCCCTGCGCGCCGCTGGCCGGGTCGCGGGTGAACGCGACGCCGGTGCCGGAGTCCGGGCCGAGGTTGCCGAAGACCATGGCCACCACGTTCACGGCGGTGCCGAGGTCGGCGGGGATGCGCTCCTGGCGGCGGTAGAGCACCGCGCGCTCGGCGTTCCACGACTCGAAGACCGCCCGGATGGCCAGGTCGAGCTGCTCGCGCGGCTCCTGCGGGAAGTCTCGCCCGGTGTGCTTGAGGAAGATCTTCTTGTACGCGTCGACCAGCCCGCGCAGGTCGTCGGCGTCCAGGCCGAGGTCGTCGGTGGTGCCCCGGGCGTGCTTGGCCTCGTCGAGCGCGTGCTCGAACTCCTCGCCCGGCACCTCGCAGACCGTCTTGCCGAACATCTGGATCAGCCGTCGGTAGGAGTCCCAGGCGAACCGTTCGTTGCCGCCTGCCCGCGCGGCGAGCCCGACGACGCTGCGGTCGTTGAGGCCGACGTTGAGGACGGTCTCCATCATGCCCGGCATGGAGAACTTCGCCCCGGAGCGTACGGAGACCAGCAGCGGGTCGTCGGGGTCGCCGAGGCGGCGGCCCATCCCCCGCTCCAGCGACTCCAGGTGCGCCTCGATCTGGCCGGCGAGCCCGGCCGGCTCCTCCCCGGTGGCGAGGTACGCCTTGCACGCCTCGGTGGTGATGGTGAAGCCGGGCGGCACCGGCAGGCCGAGATTCGTCATCTCGGCCAGGTTCGCCCCCTTGCCGCCGAGCAGGTCCTTGAGTTCCTTGTTGCCCTCGGCGAAGTCGTAGACGTACTTGTGATCGACCGTCTCTTGCGCTGCCACCAGAGCCTCCCACGCGCCGGACTGACACTTAACGAAGGTTCAGTTTGCCGATACCCCAGGGCCGACCACCGCTAATCCGGTGCCATCGCCGATCGGTGGGCGAAGGCTAAGCGAACATCGCGTGACCTGGGACTACTTGGTGACAATCGGCACAGTCATCACGACTATCCGCGTCCGTACCGGTTTTTGGGAACGCTTCCATGCGCACGATCACGCAATTCTCGGCTCCCCTCGTACTCTTGACCGCACCGGTTCAGCCGAACTTCACCTTTGCCATATCCCTCGCGAATACACCCCCGGAGCCCGCACCGTGCCGCCCACCCCGCCCCGCACCCCCGAGACCGGCCGGAGACCGACCGACCCGACCGGCCCCGAGCCGGCCGCCGCCGACCTCGCCGGTGCCGCCGCCCGCGCCGCCGCCGGCCGGCTCGCCCCGCCGCCCCCCGTCCGGCTGGGCGACGTGGTCCCCGCCCCGGAGCGGGTCGAGCCCGACCCGGCCGCCGACTTCACGCTGCCCGCCGACGCGGCCGTCCGGGTCAGCCCCGACCCGGCCGCCCGGGACGTCGCCGAGCAGCTCGCCGCCCTGCTGCGGCCGGCCACCGGCTACCCGCTCCCGGTGACCGACGCCGCACCGCCGGCCGAGGGCCTGGCCCTCCAGCTCTCCGGCGCCCCTCGGCTCTCCGGGGCCACGGGCCTCCCCCGCGTCCCCGGCGCTGGTTCCGCCGGGACCGCCCCGGCACCCGGCGGCCCCGACCCGGCCCCCGGCGTCGCGGCGCTCGGCGCGGAGGGCTACCGGCTCGACGTCACCCCCGACGCGGTACGGATCACCGCCGCCACCCCGGCCGGCCTCCTGCACGGCGTGCAGACCCTGCGCCAGCTCCTACCGCCCGCGATCGAGCGCCCCACCCCCGTGGCCGCCCGGTGGGCGGTGCCCGGCGGCGTGATCGTCGACCGGCCCCGGTTCCCCTACCGGGGCGCGATGCTCGACGTGGCGCGGCACTTCTTCGGCGTCGCCGACGTCCTGCGGGTGATCGACCACCTGGCCCGCTACAAGCTCAACCACCTGCACCTGCACCTCACCGACGACCAGGGCTGGCGGATCGCCGTCGAGGGCTGGCCGAGGCTGGCCGCCGTCGGCGGGGCGACCCAGGTGGGCGGCGGCCCCGGCGGGGCGTACAGCCGGGCCGACTACCGGCGCATCGTCTCCTACGCCGCCCGCCGGCACGTCACCGTCGTCCCGGAGATCGACCTGCCCGGCCACACCAACGCGGCGCTGACCGCGTACCCGCAGCTCGCGCCGGACGGGGTCGCGCCGCCGCCGTACACGGGCGCCGAGGTCGGCTTCAGCTACCTCGACCCGACCGACGAGCGCACGTACGCCTTCGTGGCCAACGTGCTCGGCGAGGTCGCCGCGCTCACCCCCGGGCCGTGGCTGCACATCGGCGGGGACGAGGCGTTCAAGGTCCCGGCCGACGCGTACGCCCGCTTCGTCGAGCGGACGCAGGACATCGTCGCCGCCACCGGTGCGACGGTCGTCGGCTGGCACCAGATCGCCCCGGCCGGGCACACCGACGGCCGGGTCCTGCAATGGTGGGGCACCTCGGGCGACGACCCCGTTGTGGCCGAGGCGGTCCGGCGCGGTGCGCGGGTGATCCTCTCCCCCGGCAACCGCGCATACCTGGACATGAAGTACGGCCCGGACACCCCGATCGGGCACGACTGGGCGGGCCTCATCGACGTGGAACGGGCGTACGACTGGGATCCGGGGACGCACCTGACCGGCGTGCCGGTGGAGGCGGTGCTCGGCGTGGAGGCCCCGCTCTGGACCGAGTCGGTGACCTCGCTGGCCGAGATCGAGTTCATGCTGCTGCCCCGGCTGCCCGCCCTCGCCGAGCTGGGCTGGTCGCCCCGGCACACCCACGACTGGGCGTCCTTCCGCCGTCGCCTCGCCGGGCACGGCCCCCGCTGGAGCACCGCCGGCATCGCCTTCCACCCCACCCCGGAGATCCCCTGGCCGACCGCAGTCCCCACCGGGCTCCCCAGCCCTCGTCCGGCGCCCCAGCCGACCGCCCCCACGGCCGACCTGCCCTGACGCCGGCCGCCCGCCCCGACCCGGGCGGACCTCGGCGGTTCGTGGCCGGCTGCGGTGGAACCGCCTCGGCGTGTCGTGTCGCCGATCCGGCCAGCCATCCGGCCGGCCACGATCCGAGGGATGCCCGCTTTGCGCCGTTGTGTCCGGTGACCCGGGTCACCTCGTGGGTGGAATCGGGTCGGGGGTGGGGGCGTTGCATCTGGCATGCGACCGGGGCTCTGCCGCCTGGTCGGTGCCCTGGTCACCCCACTCCCTACGGGCCCGGATCCGGGTCGGGGAATGGCGGGCGGGCCGGGGTCGTTACACCCTCCCGACGCCCCGTGCAGGCCCCCTGGCCGCCGGGTGTTCGTCCCCCGAGTCTTCCCGCGGTGCCGCCGTGTGTGTCTTCCCTGGTGGTGCCGTGTCTTTTCCCCCGAGCAGAGGAGCACGCTGTCATGCGTACCGATCTGATTCGTCGTACCGCCCTGACCGTTGCCGGTGTCGCCGCGACCGCGGGTGGGATCGCCGGTCCCGCGTTGGCCGCGCAGGCCACCCCCGCCGAGCGGGTCGCGTCGGTGCAGGCCGAGCGCCGCCCGGCCGGCGAGCGCCAGCTCGACGTGCGCTACGAGGCGCAGCCCAACTTCTACTACTGCGGCCCGGCCGCGGCCCGTAACGCGCTGAGCGTGCAGGGCAAGAACATCGACGTGGACACCATGGCCGAGGAGATGGGCACCACCGAGGCCGGCACCAACTCCATCAACGACATCACCCCCGTACTCAACAAGGAGACCGGCCGCAAGGCGTACCACAGCACGGAGATGCCGGCCGACAAGGTCGACGGCAAGCACGTCGAGAAGCTGCGGGCCGACATCGTCCGCGCGGTCGACGACGGCCGGGCCGTGGTGGCCAACATCGCCGGCACCGCCACCGACACCGACGGCGTCAGCCACTCCTTCGAGGGCGGCCACTACATCAGCGTCGTCGGCTACGACGACGGCGGGAAGACCGTGACGATCGCCGACTCGGCCAACCCGGACCAGGCCAGCTACCGCATCGACGTCGACGCCCTGGCGCACTGGATCGCCAGCCGCGGCTACGCCTCCTGACCGAACGCGACACGTCGGGCCCGACCCCTACCGGGGTCGGGCCCAACGTCATGCCCCGCCGGCGGTCAGCCGCCCGAGTCGGCCAGCTCGGCGCCCTCCGGGACCGTGTCGTCGTCCCGGCTGGCCAGCCACCCGTCGGGCAGGAAGACCTTGCCCGGCGAGTTCGTCCGGCCACGCGGCTGGCCCAGCGTCGCCACCGGGAACGGCTCGGCCGGGTCGAGCTTGCCGAGCAGGTCGTCGAGCTGCGCCAGGCTGTCGATCATCGCCAGCTCGCGGCGCAGCTCGCTGCCGACCGGGAAGCCCTTGAGATACCAGGCCACGTGCTTGCGGAAGTCCGTGCAGCCGTCCCGCTCGCCCCGGGCCGGGTTGCGTGCGCCTGCCGTGAACTGGTCGACCAACAGCTCGGCGTGCCGACGCATGGTCGTCGCCACCTCGCCGAGGGTGGGCAGCCGCCGCTCGGGCCGGCCCTCGAACACGGCCTCCAGGTCGGCGAAGAGCCACGGTCGGCCCAGGCAGCCGCGCCCGATCACCACGCCGTCGACGCCGGTGTGGGCGACCATCCGCAGCGCGTCGTCGGCCTCCCAGATGTCGCCGTTGCCGAGCACCGGCACGTCGAGGGCCTGCTTGAGGGTGGCGATGGCGTCCCAGTCGGCGGTGCCCGAGTAGCGCTGCGCGGCCGTACGCCCGTGCAGGGCCACCGCCGCGACGCCGGCGTCCTGGGCGGCGAGCCCCGCCTCGACGTACGTCAGATGGTCGTCGTCGATGCCCTTGCGCATCTTCACGGTGACCGGCACCCCGGCGGGCGACGCGGCGTCCACGGCGGCCCTGACCAGCCGGGCGAAGAGCCGGCGTCGCCACGGCAGGGCCGACCCGCCGCCCTTGCGGGTGACCTTCGGGACGGGGCAGCCGAAGTTCAGGTCGACATGGTCGGCGAGGTCCTTCTCCACCACGATCCGCACGGCGGCAGCGGTGGTCACCGGGTCGGTGCCGTAGAGCTGGAGGCTGCGCGGCCGCTCGTCGGCGCCGAAGGCGATCATGCGCAGCGTCTTCGGGTTCCGCTCGACCAGCGCGACCGTGGTGATCATCTCGCAGACGTAGATGCCGCCGCCCTGCTCCCGGCACAGCCGGCGGAACCCGACGTTGGTGATCCCGGCCATCGGGGCGAGCACCACCGGCGGCCACACCTCGTGCCGCCCGATGCGCAGCCCGCCGCCCTCGGACGCGCCGCCCGGCCCGCTCCCGCGCCTTCCGCTCCCACTCACCCACCAAGTGTAAGGAGGGGCCCCTGTTAACGCTTTTTGCATAGCAGGGGCCCCCTGTTAACCACCACCCGTAGCACATCCGCCGAGCTGGCGGGGCTTGTCCACAGGGCCGGTCGTCGTCCACAGGCGGGGCGGTCGGGCGGGACAGCCGCGTCAGCAGCCGGGGAGGCGCTCGATCAGGTAGCGCTCCACCTGGTCCAGGCCGATGCGCTCCTGGGCCATGGTGTCCCGGTTGCGCACCGTCACCGCGTTGTCGTCGAGGGTGTCGAAGTCGACCGTCACGCAGAACGGGGTGCCGATCTCGTCCTGGCGGCGGTAGCGGCGGCCGATCGCCTGGGAGTCGTCGAACTCCACCACCCAGCGCTTACGCAGGTCGGCGGCGAGCTGCTTGGCCTTCGGCGAGAGCGCCTCGTTGCGCGACAGCGGCAGCACGGCCACCTTCACCGGGGCCAGGCGCGGGTCGAAGCGCATGACGGTGCGCTTGTCCACCCCGCCCTTGGTGTTCGGGGCCTCGTCCTCGTCGTACGCCTCCAGCAGGAACGCGAGCACCGCGCGGGTGAGGCCGGCGGCGGGCTCGATCACGTACGGCATCCAGCGCTCGCCCTTGGCCTGGTCGAAGTACGACAGGTCGACGCCGGAGTGCTTGCTGTGCGTGGACAGGTCGAAGTCGGTGCGGTTGGCGATGCCCTCCAGCTCGGCGAACTCGCTGCCGCCGAACTGGAAGCGGTACTCGATGTCGACGGTGCGCTTCGAGTAGTGGGAGAGCTTCTCCTTGGGGTGCTCGTAGAAGCGCAGGTTCTCCTCCGACAGGCCGAGGTCGAGGTACCAGTTCCAGCGCTCCTGGAGCCAGTATTCGTGCCACTGCTCGTCGGAGCCGGGTTCGACGAAGAACTCCATCTCCATCTGCTCGAACTCCCGGGTACGGAAGATGAAGTTGCCCGGGGTGATCTCGTTGCGGAACGACTTGCCGGTCTGCGCGATGCCGAACGGCGGCTTCTTGCGGGCGACCGTCTCGACGTTCTTGTAGTTGACGAAGATGCCCTGGGCGGTCTCCGGGCGCAGGTAGTGCAGGCCCTCGTCGCTCTCCACCGGGCCGAGGTAGGTCTTCATCAGGCCGTTGAACATCTTCGGCTCGGTGAAGGTGCCCTTGTTGCCGCAGTTGGGGCAGTTCAGCTCCGTCAGCGAGGTCAGCGGCTTGCCGTGCTTGGCCTCGTACGCCTCCTCCAGGTGGTCGGCGCGGAACCGCTTGTGGCAGGACTGGCACTCGGTCAGCGGGTCGACGAACTCGGCGATGTGGCCGCTGGCCTCCCAGACCTTGCGGGCCAGGATGACCGCCGAGTCCAGGCCGACGACGTCGTCGCGCTGCTGGACCATGGTCCGCCACCACTGCCGGCGGACGTTCTCCTTCAGCTCCACGCCGAGCGGACCGTAGTCCCACGCCGACCGGGTGCCCCCGTATATCTCACTGGAGGGGAAGACGAAGCCCCGGCGCTTGGCGAGGCTGACGACGGCGTCGATACGGTCGGCTGGCATGTTGTTTCCTCCTACGCCGGCTGGCGGTCGGCGGGGGCGCGTGGTGGATGGAACGGTCGGTTCGGGACCCACGGTACGACCGCAGGGGCCCCGAGCCCAGCAGAATACCGGGGGCGGTGGTCAGCTCACCCCGCAGACCTCCATGGCGCCGGTCTGCCCGTCGGGGGCGAGGGTGACCTCCTGGTCGCCCCGGTCGCCGCCGCTGAAGGTGACCGAGACCGGCACGGTGAGATCAGTGGTGTCGACGTCGCCCACCCGGTACGAGTCGATCTGCGGCTCGGCGGAGACCCGCCGCTCGAACTCCTGCCGGGACTCGCGCCGCTGCGCGTCGTCGCAGAGCGCGTCGTAGGACTGCTCGTACTTGCGCTCGGCCAGCCCCCGGTAGTAGTCCTCGGTGACCGAGCGGCCCTGCTCGCGTACCGCCTGCACGTTGCTGACCGCGAGGCCCACCACGGCCGTGCCGCCCCCGCCGCAGCAGATCAGCACGGCGATCGCCCCGGCGCCGAGGCCGAGCCACAGGCGGGCGCTGCGCCCCTCGGTGGGGGGCGCCGCGAACGGCGGAACCACCCCGGGGCCCGCCGGGGGCGCGGGGACCTGCGGCTCCGGGGGCGTCGGCGGCACGCCGGGGGCCGGCGGGCCGTCGGGCCCGGGCGCCACGGGGTACGGGGGTGGACCGGACGGTCCGGGTGCGGTCATAGGTGCAGGGTAGTGCCCGCCGGCTCAGTGCAGCGGATCCGCGGCCCGATCACTGGGGTTGACCTCCACGGCGCCGCCGGGGGCCGCGCCGGCCAGCGTCTCGTACGCGGACGGCTCGTCCAGCGACTCGGCCAGCAGCGGCGTGGCGTGCACCTTCACGTCGAACCCGCCGAGCGCCCGCCGGTACGTCCCGACGGACTCCCACTCGGTGACCAGGCACCAGTGGCGCGGGTCGTCGAGCGCCCGCAGCAGCTCCCCGCGCAGGTAGCCGGGGCGGGCGGCGAGCGCGGCGAGGGCGGCGTGCGCGCGTTCGGTGAAGGCGGGGGCGACGTCCTCGTCCACCACGAACCGGTTGGTGACCAGCACCCGGGGTCCTCCTCGTAGAGTCTGTGGGATGCAGCGTACGCAGCGCTCCCTGCCGGTCCGGCTGGCCCGGGCGAACCCGACGACGGTCTTCCTGGTCACCCTGGTGCTGGTGCTGGTGGGGTTGTTCGCCCCGGGGGTGGTCGGCGGGGCGCTGCTGCTGGTGCTCGCCGCCGCGCTGGTGGCGCTGCTGCTCACCACCTGGCCGGTGCAGTCCCCGGCGACCCGGGTGATCCGGCTGGTGATGCTGGCCCTGCTGGTGACCGTGGCGCTGGCGAAGCTACTCTGAGCCACCCGAAGATCCCTAGCAGACGCGCCGCTCGCATGCAAGCATGCGTTTTTGACAATCAATTTCGTTATCGCGGAGAGTTGGGGGCATGATGCTCCGCCACCCCACCGCCCGTGTCCTGGCCACCGCGACCGCCCTGGTCGCCCTCGGTGCCGCGTCCGCCTGCTCCGACGGCGGCACGACCGGCACCGACCCACAGCGGGTCGACGTGGCCGCCGCCTTCTACCCGCTCCAGTTCGTCGCCGAGCGCGTCGGCGGCGACGCGGTCCGGGTGACCAACCTGACCAAGCCCGGCGCGGAGCCGCACGACCTGGAACTGACCCCGAGCCAGGTCGGCGAGGTCAACCAGGCCGAGCTGGTCGTCTACCTCAAGGGCTTCCAGCCGGCCGTGGACGAGGCGGTCGCGCAGAGCGGCGGCGACCGGGCCTTCGACGTGTCCGGGGTGCAGCCGCTGCTGGCGGCGAGCGCCGGCGGGCACGACCACGAGGGCGAAGGCGCGGGCCAGGAGGAGCACGCCGAGGAGGAGGAGAACGGCGGCAAGGACCCGCACCTGTGGCTCGACCCGACCCGGCTGGCCGGCGTCGCCGACCAGTTCGCCGAACGGCTCGGCAAGGCCGATCCGGAGCGCGCGGCCGACTACACCGCGCGGGCGAAGACGCTGCGCGCCGACCTGGAGAAGCTGGACGCCGAGTACGCGTCCGGGCTGAAGACCTGCCAGCGGCGGGAGATCGTGGTCAGCCACACCGCGTTCGGCTACCTGGCCGAGCGCTACCAGCTGGAGCAGGTCGGCATCACCGGGCTCACCCCGGAGACCGAGCCCTCCCCGCAGCGCCTCGCCGAGGTCGCAAAGGAGGCCCGCGAGCACGGCGCCACCACGATCTTCTTCGAGACCCTGGTCAGCCCGAAGGTCGCCGAGACCATTGCCCGCGAGGTCGGGGCGAAGACGGCGGTGCTCGACCCACTGGAGGGGCTGTCGGCCGACGGCGGCGGGCAGGACTACCTTTCGGTGATGCGCACCAACCTGCAGACCCTGAGGACGGCGTTGAGCTGCTCGTGACCGAATCTGTCATCACCATCGCGCACGGGGTGGTCGGCTACGACGGCCGCCCCGTGCTGCGGGACGTCTCCCTCGCCGTCGATGCCGGCGAGGTCGTCGCCGTGCTCGGCGCCAACGGCTCCGGCAAGTCCACCCTGATCCGCGCGGTGCTCGGGCTGGTCCCGCTGCACGCCGGGTCCGTCGCGCTGTTCGGCACCCCGCTGCGGCGGTTCCGGCAGTGGAAACGCATCGGGTACGTCCCGCAGCGGCTCGGCGCGAGCGGCGGGGTCCCCGCCACGGTCCGCGAGGTGGTCGCCTCCGGCCGGCTGGCCCGCCGGGGCGTGCTGCGCCCGCCGGGCCGGGCCGACCGGGTGGCGGTCGACGCCGCGCTGGCGTCGGTGGGCCTGGCCGACCGGGCCGGCGACCCGGTGGCCACCCTCTCCGGCGGCCAGCAGCAGCGCACCCTGATCGCCCGCGCGCTGGCCGGCGAGCCGGAGCTGCTGGTCCTCGACGAGCCGACCGCAGGGGTCGACGCGGCCAGCCAGGAGGCGTTCGCCGGGGCGCTGCGCGGCTTCCTCGGCGGCGGCGGGACGGTGCTGCTGGTGGCCCACGAGCTGGGGCCGCTGCGCCCGCTGATCAGCCGGGCCGTGGTGGTGCACCAGGGTGGGATCGCGCACGACGGCGCGGTCCCCGAGCCGGCCGGCCACCACGCCGACCCCGACCACGACCACGTGCACCCGCACGCACCCAACGAGCCCGCAGGGCTGTGGAGCAGTTGAGCATGGAGCTTTTCCAGTACCCGTACATGCAGCGGGCCCTCATCGGCGCGCTGGTCATCGGCCTGGCCGCCCCGGCGCTCGGCATCTACCTGGTGCAGCGCCGGCTGGCGCTGATCGGCGACGGGGTCGGGCACGTGGCGCTCACCGGGGTCGGCGCGGGGATGCTGCTCAACCGCTCCCCCGTGCTGGTGGCGGTGGTCGTGGCGACCCTCGGCGCGGTCGCCATCGAGCTGGTCCGGGCCCGGGGCCGCACCTCCGGCGACCTCGCGCTGGCGCTGCTGTTCTACGGCGGCATCGCCGGCGGGGTGATGCTGGTCGGGCTCTCCGACGCCACCAGCGCCAACCTCAACGCCTACCTTTTCGGGTCGCTGACCACCATCTCGCCGCAGGACCTGACCACGATCGTGGTGCTCGGCGCGGCGCTCCTGGTCACCATGCTGGCGCTGCGCCCGGCGCTGTTCGCGGTCTGCCACGACGAGGAGTACGCCCGGGTCGCCGGCCTGCCGGTGCGGGCGCTGAACCTGCTGCTGGCGGTCGGCACGGCGGTCACCGTGACGATCGCCATGCGGGCCGTGGGAGTGCTGCTGATCAGCGCGCTGATGGTGGTCCCGGTGGCCACCGCCCAGCAGGTGACCCGGGGGTTCCGCGCCACGATGACGGCGGCGATGGCGCTCGGGTTGTTCGCCGCCGGCTCCGGCGTCTGGGTGGCCGCCAACGCCGACACCGCGCCCGGCGCCTCCGTGGTGCTGCTGGCGATCGCCTCCTTCCTCGCGGTGGCGGTCGTGGCGGCGGCCTGGCGGGCGCTGCGCCGCCGGCGTGCGGAGGCCGGCGCCCCGGCCCCGGAACCCCACGAGGTGGTGCTTCGTTGATCCTGCGCCCCGGCGTGTCGGCGGGATTGGTTACCGTTACAGAGTGACCAGCGGATCAGGGTACGAGGCCTACGAGGGCGCCGGTGAGCTGCTGCGCGCGCTCTCGGCCCCCATCCGACTGGCGATCGTGAGCGAGCTGGCGCACGGTGAACGGTGCGTGCACGAGCTGGTGGAGAAGCTCGGGGCCGCCCAGCCGCTGGTCTCCCAGCACCTGCGGGTGCTGCGCGGGGCCGGCGTGGTCCGGGGCTCCCGGCGTGGCCGCGAGATCGCGTACGCGTTGGTCGACGAGCACGTCGCGCACATCGTGGCCGACGCGGTCAGCCACGCCGGGGAGGCATCATGACCGAAAGCACCGCCGTCCGGAACACCCGGCAACGCTCCGCGGTGAGCGCGCTGCTGGGCGAGCTGGAGGGCTTCCACAGCGCGCAGGACCTGCACGCCATGCTCCGCGAGCGCGGCGAGCGGGTGGGGCTGACCACCGTCTACCGCACCCTCCAGGGGCTGGCCGACGCCGGCGAGATCGACGTGATGCGCCCACCGGGCGGCGAGCACCTCTACCGGCGGTGCAGCGAGGGTCACCACCACCACCTGGTCTGCCGGGTCTGCGGGCGTACGGTCGAGGTCGCGGGGCCGACCGTGGAGACCTGGGCGGAGCGGGTGGCGGCGCAGCACGGGTACGCCGACGTCAGCCACACCCTGGAGATCTTCGGCACCTGCCCGGCCTGCGCCGGCTGACAGTTCCGGCCCCTGCCGGGTCGGTCCGGCCATGGGACGCTGTGCGGCGTGAAGATCTACGCCGATCGCCTCCCGACCGCCGTCCGCCAGTTGCTCACCGACCTGCTCGTCCTCGCCTGGGTGTACGCCGCGATTCGCTTCGCGCTCTGGGTGCACGACCTGGTGCAGAAGCTCGCCGTGCCCGGGCAGAAGTTGGAGGGTGCCGGCGGTGGCCTGGCCGACAGCCTGGCCGAGGCCGGCGGCAAGGTGGGCCGGGTGCCGCTGGTCGGCGACGAGCTGACCGCCCCGTTCACGAAGGCCGCCGAGGCGGCGCGGGCCGTCGCCGAGGCGGGCCGCGACCAGCAGGAGCTGGTCGGTCAGCTCGCCCTGGCGCTCAGCATCGCGGTGCTGGTCTTCCCGCTCGGCCTGGTGCTGTTCGGCTGGCTGCCGCTGCGGCTGCGCTGGATGCGCCGGGCCGCCTCGGCGAAGGCGCTGGCCACGGTCCCCGCCGGGCGAGACCTGCTGGCCCTACGGGCGCTGGCCGGGCAGCCGCTGGGGAAGCTGACCCGGATCGCCCCGGACGTGGCCGAGGCGTGGCGGCGCGGCGACGACGCCACCGTCGACGCGCTCGCCGCGCTGGAGCTGCGCCGACTCGGCCTACGAACGGGCCGCTGACCAGGCAGCCGGGCCAGGCAGCCGACCGGACCAGCGAGTCGCCGGACCGCCGGGCGGCGGCCTGTCCCGCCCACACCCCGGCGGCTCGTGACGCCGCGTAACTCACCGCCTCGACGCCACCATCCCCTCCGGCCCCTTTGCTCTGCACCCAAATACGCAGCGCTCACGCAGCGCAACCGCACGTCACATCCCCCACACCAGCCGCGATCTTGCAGACCGACTGCTCAACCCAGGTGCTGCGTTGGTAGGTGCAGAGCAAAGAGGCGACGAGATGTGCTGGGTGCAGGCAAGGCCGTAACGCAGAGTCAGATTGGTCGATGATCACAAGGGAACCGTGATCGTCACGGAGGGCAACCATCACGCGGACCCGCCACGCCATCACCGCCATCACCGCCGCGACCGTCGCGTCCGCCGCAGGTTGTGCGCACCACAGGAAGAGGATTAGATAAGTCTCGATGCGTTGCGCCTGGGAGCGCCTGCCCTACGCCGGTGCCGGGGCGCCGGAAGGGAGCGACCCATGTCCATGTCCCGCAGGCGGTCGATCGTCGCAGCCGGGGCTGCCGGCGTGGCGGCGATGCTCGCCGCCACGCTCATCGGGCTGCCGCCGGCGCAGGCGGCGACCGGCGACGGCTCACCCACGGATCCGAACATCGCGTTCGTCGGCCGCTGGGACAGGAGCAACAGCACCGCGTACGTGCCGAACTGGGCCGGCGCCTACCTCCGGACCGGATTCACCGGCACCACGGTCAAGCTGCGGCAACGCCGCACCATCGACCTCTACTACAGCATCGACGGGGCCGACTTCACGTACCTGACCAACGTCAGCGGCACCGTCAACCTGACCCCGACCCCGCTGCGCGCCGGTAACCACACGCTGCTGGTGTCGTACCGGGTGGTCGGCGGCTCGTACACGGGGGACGCGGTGTTCCAGGGACTGACCCTCGACGCCGGCGCGACCACCCTGCCGACCCCGGCGCGGCCCCGGCTGATCGAGTTCGTCGGCGACTCCATCACGCTCGGCACCACGTCGTCGCGGGTGGCGCTGACCGCATACGGGTGGCTGACCGGCGAGCAGCTCGGCACCGAGCACACCCAGCTCGGCTACGGCGGCGGCTGCCTGGTGGCCACCGCCGACGGCTGCGTCAGCGTGGCCGCGCAGTTCCTCAAGACCGGATACGCGGCCACCAGCCCGAACTGGGACTTCACCCGCTACCAGGCCGACGCCGTCGTGATCAACCTAGGCACCAACGACCGCAGCCACGGGGTGAGCGGCGCGCATTTCCAGAGCCAGTACGCCACGTTCATCCGTACGGTGCGGGGCAAGTACCCGCGCGCGGCGATCTTCGCCCTGCGTACCTTCAGCGGCCGGTACGCCGCGGAGACCGCCGCGGCCGTCGCGGCGGTGACCGACGGCGGTGACCGCAACGTGTTCTACGTGGACACCACCGGCTGGCTGCCGCCCGACGGGCTGAGCGACTCGGTGCACCCGAACGACGCCGGCCACCGGGCGATCACGGCCCGGCTCGCCCCGGTCGTCGCCGCGAAGCTGGGCACCACCCCGACGCCCGGCACCACCACCCCGCCGGCCACCACCCCGCCCGTCACCACGCCACCGGCCACCACGCCACCGGCCGGCACGACCGGCTGTTCCGTCGGCTATACGATCACCGGCCAGTGGCAGGGCGGCTTCCAGGGCGACGTCACGATCCGCAACACCGGCACCGCGCCGGTCAACGGCTGGACCGTGCAGTGGACGTTCGCCGACGGCCAGCGGGTCAACCAGGCGTGGAACGCCGGCTACACGCAGAGCGGCGCCACCGTGCGGGCGACCAACGCGGGTTGGAACGGCACGATCGCGGCCGGCGGCACGGCCAGCTTCGGCTTCCTGGCCGACGCCCCCGGCGCGAACAACCGGCCGACCGCGTTCACCCTCAACGGGACCGCCTGCGCAATCTCCTGACCCACCGGCCGCGGTCGCTAGCGCAGGTAGGCCGCAAGGCCGATCTGCTGGTCGCGCAGCGCGGTGGCCACCACGCCGGCGACCTGCCGGGCCCCCGCCGCCTCGAAGTGCGTGTGGTCGTTGCAGAAGAACGCGCCCACCGCACCCGAGGTGTAGTCACCGTTGTTCGGGCACAGTCCGAGCCTGTTGTACAGCGTGTAGCTCAGCCTGTGCAGGTCGATGACCGGCACGTTGTTCGCCGTGCCCGCGTCGAACGTCTCGGCGAGGAAGCCCCGGTTGCCGGTGGCGGTGCTGCCCGAGCAGGTGATCGCGGCGGCCGGCGTGAGGAAGACCGGACGCGCGCCGCGCTGCTTCGCCGCGCCGGCCATCACGCCGAGCAGCTGCTTGTACCGCGCGGAGCCGACGTGCCGGTTGCAGTTGGGGTCGCCGTCGTTGATGCCGAACTGGATGAACAGGTAGTCGCCGGCCTTCATCCCGGTGCTGGAGTTCAGCATGGCCTGCCAACGGGTCGAGTACGTCTCGGGGCTGATCACGCACTCACCGGCCGAGTTCTTCGTGGTGGTGACGTTCGGGTCGTACAGCCAGGTCTGGATGCTGCGCCCGCCGACCGCGCTGTTCACCACGGTGGCGTTGCTGTTGAGGTACTGGCCGAACTGGTTGCCCCAGCCGACCGGGCAGGCGCCGCTGGAGGACGGGTTGGCGACGGTGGAGTCGCCGGCCAGCCAGACGGTCACCGGAGCCTGCGTCGAGGGGGTCGGGGTCGGCGTACGGGATGGGGTGGCCGACGGCGACGACGGGGTGGACGGCGGCGCGCACGGCGTGGCGGTCGGGATGCCGGTGCACGACACCCCGTTGAGCGAGAACGCCGTCGGCACCGGGTTGGCGGTGGTCCACGCGCCGTTGAAGCCGAAGTTGACGCCGGCGTTGGTGGCGATGGAGCCGTTGTAGCCGGCGTCCCTGGCGCTGACCGCCGTCCCGTTCTGGGTGACGGTGGCGTTCCACGCCTGGGTGACCCGCTGCCCTGCGGCGAAGGCCCAGGTGAGCGTCCAGCCAGAGACCGGGTCGCCGAGGTTCGTGATGGTGACGTCCGCGCCGAAGCCGCCCTGCCACTCGCTGGTGACCTTGTAGTCGACCCGGCACCCGGTCGCCGCCGCGGTGGCGGCCCCGGCCGCGACGGCCACCCCGCCCGCCAGGACCGCCAGCGCGATCGCGATGAATCCACCTGTGCGTCGTCGCAATGCTCTCATGCCCACTCCTTGAACCGAATCAATCGAATCCCTTCAATGTAGATGGTTGTCGGCGCGCCCGTCACCGCCCCATGGGCGTCGACGACCGCCGGTCCGCTCCGCAGCCGCTCGTCTAGGGTGGGGCGGTGCTCTACTTCCTGATCGTCGTCGCCGTGTTGCTGCTGGCGTACGCCGTCGTGCTGGTCAGCTTCGTCCGGCGGGGCCGCAAGATCCCGCCGCAGGCGTACCTGGTGCTGGCGCTGCTCAACGGGCTCATCCTGGCGGCCGTGCTGGCCTGGGCGGTCGCCCGCTGACCGCCGGCCCGATGGTCAACAGGTGCCCCTGCTATGCAGAAAGCGTTGACAGGGGGCCCTTCCTTTCACACCGGTCAGTCGCCGGTCAGCGTCTGCGGGTCGTCATCGTCGTCGTCGATGTCATCCTCGCCCCAGTTGCGGCGGGCGAACGGCAGGAACACCCAGAAGGTCAGGAACCACCCGGCGGTGACCGCGGTGAGCACGAAGGCGATGCCCCGGTCCAGCACGAAGTCGGTGATCAGCAGGACCGCGCTGACCATCGAGACGAGCATGAACGCGAGCCCGCCGCTGGCCATCCGGTGGGCGAAGCGGACCAGCTCCGGCTTGCGCCCCTGCCGGAACAGCGCCCGGTGGAAGGCCACCGGGGAGATGATCATCGCGGTGGCGGCGGCGGCCGACAGCAGCGCGACGATGTAGACGTCCTTCTGGAAGTCGCTGGTCCGGGTGAACCCGTTGCTGAACGGCAGGGTCAGCAGGAACGCGAAGAGGATCTGCACGCCCGTCTGCGCGACCCGCAGCTCCTGAAGCAGGTCGGCGAAGTTGCGCTGCCAGCGCTGCCGCTCGGTTTCCTTCGACACGTGTTACCTCCGGGGGCGACGGTAGCGCCGGCAGGGGCGGCCCGCCGGCAGCATCGCCATTGCCCGATCGGATCAGCGGCGAAACCGATTCACCCCCCTGCCCGCATGGAATGGCGGGGCGGTTCGGGCCCGGTCGGAACCCCGCCCGGGCGCGGTCAGGAACCCCGGCGGATCCGGCCCGCGTACCGGGCCTCCAAGGCGTCGTTGTGCTCGTCGCCGCCGGCGATGTTGGCCGACAGGTAGACCGGGGGCCGCTCCCCCGCCGCGAGCAGCCGGGCCACCACCTCGACCGTGATCTGCTGCGCGAGCAGGGCCGCCGTGATCGAGGAGACCGCGCCGACCGCGCCGCCCCCGGGCAGCGGGAGGGTCGCGTCGCCGTACGGGGCGCCGTTGTCCAGCACCACGTCGGCGAAGTCGGCCAGCTTGCGCCCCGACGGGTGCCGGGACGCCATCCGCGCCGAGTGCTGCGCCGACGTGATGGCGACCAGCCGGTGCCCCCGCCCGGTCACCAGCGCCGCGAACTCCACGATCGCCCCGTTGACCCCGGAGTTGGAGGCCACCACGAACACGTCGGACGGGTGGACCGGGGCCAGCTCGTAGAGGCGGTGGGCCACCGCCGGGTCCCGCTCCAGCAGCGGGCCCAGGACGTCGGCCGGTGCCCCGCCGCGCAGCACCACGTCACGCAGCGCGATCCGGTTGGTCGGCACCAGGCCGCCGGCCCGGCCGGCGATCTCCATGGCGAGGGCCTCCGAGTGGCCCGTGCCGAACGCGTGGACCACCCCGTCGGCGCGCAACGCGTCAGCGATCAGGTCCGCCGCCCGGCCCACCGCCTCCCGCTGGTTGGCCGACACCCGGCCGATCGTCTCCGTCACCACCGCCAGGTAGTCCTCGGCGCTCACCGTCATGCGTCCTCCGTCCGTCATGCGTTCCCGGGCCGTGCTGCGCCTCCGGTGCGTCGGTTGTGGGCCAGCCAGCCCACCGCGAAGTCGACCGCCGCCCGCTGGCGCATCAGCCGCCCCGTCCCGTCGCCGACCGGGCCGACCCGCACCGCGCCGGTCGCCTCCAGCCCCGCCCCGAGCCGGGGGAAGTCGCTCTCGTCGAGCACGATGTCGTCCCACTGCGCCCAACGCCGGCCGCCGTCCGGGGTGCGCACCGCCGCGCCCTCCCGCCGTACCGGCGGGGCGGGCTGCCGGTATTCGGCCAGGTGCAGCGACGTGTTCGAGTCGTGGCCAACGCCCAGCAGCAGCACCTCGGCGTCGGCGTCGTACAGCCGGCCCAGCGGCGAGTCGGCGCCGAGCATGCCGGCCAGGGAATGCCCCGCCACGACCCGCTCGGCGGCGGGCCCGAGGGCGGCGAAGGAGACCTGCGGATGATCGCTGCGCCGGGCTCCCGGCCAGCCCCGGACGGTCTCGGCCAACGCCCCCATGAACCGGCTCGGGGTGACCGCCGGGTCGAAGCCGGGGGTCTCGGCCCGGATCATCGGCCACCAGTGCGCCGGCACCGGCGGGTTGGTCCATTCGGCCGGGTCGCTGTTCTCCGGCGTGTGGGTGGGCACCACGATCGTGCCCTGCGGGCCGAGCGCGTCCCGCAGGGCGAGGGCCACCGCCTGCGCGCCGCCGCAGACGAAGCCGAGCGCCTTCAGCCCGGCGTGCACGAGCACGACCCCGCCGGGGCGTACCCCCAGGTCGGCGAGCTGCGCGGCGAGGGAGGCGCGGGTGTGCGGCTGGGTGGTCGGTGCCGGCGTCATCGGGCCGGGGCCGTGCGGGCCAGGACCGCCTCGGCCAGCGCGCCGGGCGCCTCGTCGGGGATCCAGTGCGACACCCCGGACAGCGTGACGAGGCGGTAGTCGCCGGTGACGTGCGCGACGCACGCCCCGGCGGCGGCGCGGCCGATCGCCACGTCCCGGTCGCTCCAGACGAACGTGGTCGGCACCGGCACCGGCCCGACCGCCGCGAGGTCCCGCCGGGACATCGCGCGGTACCAGTTCAGGGCGGCGGTCAGCGCGCCCGGGGCGCGCATCGGGTCGGCGTACCGGGCGACCCGGTCGGCGTCGCCGACCCCGCCGAGCAGCCGACGCAGGGCGGCGGCCCGGAACGCCAGCAGCACCTTCTCGGCCTTGCCCGGCTTACGGAACAGGGCGATGTACGACGAGCGGGCCTTCTGCTCGGTGTCGGTGGCCAGTGCGTGCGCCATCGCGGCGGGGTGCGGGACCGACACGGCGGTGAGGGTGCGCACCCGGCCGGGGTGGGCGGCGGCCAGCCCCCAGGCGACGATCGCGCCCCAGTCGTGCCCCACCACGTGGGCCGCGTCGACGCCCAGCGCGTCGAGCACCGCCGCCGCGTCGGCGATGAGCTCCGGAATGCGGTACGCCTCCACCGCCGCCGGCCGGGCGTCGGGCGAGTAGCCGCGCTGGTCGAGCGCGTACGTGCGCAGCCCAGCGGCGTGCAGCGCCGGCACGACCCCGTCCCACTCGCCGCTGTGCTGGGGGAAGCCGTGCAGCAGCAGCACCGGCTCGCCGGCGGCCGGACCGCCCGTGCGCACCTCGAACGTCAGCCCTCGCGCGTCGACCTGCATGATCGGCAGCCTACCCAGGGCGGGGCCGCTCACTCGTACTGGTTTCTCGGGGCGGGCACCTCCCGCCAGGACTCCACGGCCAGGTACGGGATCTCGGCGTCGTTGACCGGGTCCCGCCCGACCCGGTCGCTGTAGCGGCCGGTGACCTCGACCCAGGTGTCGGGCGGCAGGCCCAGCGGCACGTCGCCGCTCATCCCCAGCTTGACCGGGCGGCCGTCGGCCGCGCAGCAGGAGAGCACCATGCGGGCCAGGATCGGCTGCCCGTCGGGGCCGGGCGCGATGAACCCGGTGAGCCGGACCCGCCGCTCGCCGATCGACGCGCCCCGCTCGAACAGGGCCCGGGAGGCATAGTCGAGGACGGTGACCGGGGCCGGGTCGCCCGGCGGCAGCGGCGGGTAGTCCGACTGCTGCTGCCCGGCGAGGGCGGTGCCGGCCTGGCCCACCGCGTACGAGCCGAGGGCCGGCGGGGCGACCAGCAGCAGCCCGAGCACCGGCAGCAGGAGCAGCCAGCCGATGCGCGGCCCGTGGTGGGCGTGCCCGTGCCCGTCGTCGTCCTCCACATGCCCGCCGGACCCGGGCCCGTCGCCGGACGCGGGGGCGTCGCCGCGTGGGGCGGGGCGCAGGTCGTACCAGAGGGTCATGATCGCGGCGGCGATCAGCACGAGCCCGGCGGCGATCAGGAACGGCCGCAGCCCCTCCTTGACGTACCGCAGGTAGAGGTCGGTGACGCTGGCCCGGACCACCGCGCCGCCGAGCAGCAGCAGGACGACCGCCTGCGCCTGCCGGTTCACAGCAGCACCGTCCCGGCGAGGCTGGCCACCCCGACGGCGACGACGAACGTCGCCGGGGCGAACCGGAACGCGAACCGACGGCCGAAGACACCGGCCTGCATCGAGATCAGCTTGAGATCGACCATGGGCCCGACCACCAGGAAGACGAGACGGGAGGTGAGGGAGAACTGCGACAGCGACGCCGCGACGAAGGCGTCGGCCTCCGAGCAGATGGACAGCAGCACGGCGAGCACGGCCAGGGCGAGCACCGACAGCACCGGGTTGTCGGCGAGGGTCTGCAACCAGCGCTCGGGCACCAGCACGTTGATGCTGGCGGCGGCCATCGCGCCGACGACCAGGAAACCCCCGGCGTGCACGACGTCGTGCCGCACGGCCCCCCAGAAGGCCGCGCCCCGAGACGCACCGTCCAGCTCGGGCCGGCGCGGCAGCCGGATCCAGTCGGCGCGGCCGAGCCGCAGCCAGAGCCACCCCATGACCATGGCGACGATCAGGCTGGCCACCGCCCGACCGAGCACCATCTCCGGCGCGCCGGGGAAGGCGACGGCGGTGGCGGCGAGCACGACCGGGTTGACCGCCGGGGCGGCGAGCAGGAACGCCAGGGCCGCCGCCGGGGTGACGCCGCGCCGGATCAGGGAGCCGGCGATCGGCACCGAGCCGCACTCGCAGCCGGGCAGCACCACGCCGGCGACGCTGGCCACCGGCACCGCGAGGGCCGGGTGCCGGGGCAGCGCCCGGGCCCAGAACGAGCGCGGCACGAAGACCGCGATCACCGCCGAGAGCAGCACCCCGAAGACCAGGAAGGGCACGGCCTGCACGAGCACCGAGACGAAGACCGTCGTCCAGGTCTGCAACCGGGGCGCGGCGAGCGCACCGGCGAGCTGCTCGCGGAACACGATCAGCAGGACCAGCAGCGCGGCCAGCACCTCGACCGAACCGAACCAGCCGCCGACCGACCGTCGCGGCCCGCCCGACGCCGCCTCCCCCTCCGGTACGTCCGGCCTGTCCCCGCCGGCCGACCCCGTCGCCGGGGCCCGCCCGTGGGAGACGTCGACCGGCCCGCCGTCCACGGGCGGGCCGGTGGCTCCCCCGTCGGGCCCGACGGGCGGGGCGGAGCTGTCGGTCGTCGACGGCACGGGCGCGCTCCCTCGGGGCGTGAACGGTTCGGCGGACTCTCGGTGCAACGCTTGCGGCGGACTCTCGGTGCAACGGTGCGGCGGGGCGACACTATCGCGCCCAGCGGGCCAGGTCGATGGACTACGCCGAGATGGCGGTATCCGGATGCCGGCGAGGATCCGGATGCTCCCGGTGAGCTGCGGAAAGATCACTTTGCCCGGTGATCTTCCCGGGTGTTAGCGTCGGCGGGACAACTTCACATCCGACAGGGGAGCGCACAGCGCTGAGAGTGCGGGCACCGCCCGCAGACCCTCGAACCTGATCTGGGTAATGCCAGCGCAGGGAGTTCGGTCGACCTCCAGCCGCGTCGACGTCCGGTTCCACCGGGCTCGGCGTGCGTCTTCTCCTGGTTCGTCAAGGACTGGGAGCCACCATGAACCACACCGACAGCAACCGCTGGCGCACGATCGACATCGTGGTCGCCTCGGTGATCGCCGTCGCCTTCGGCGTCATCTTCTGGGCCTGGGGCCTGGTCTGGAGCGCCACCGAGGGGGCGTTCGCGTTCTTCCCGCCCGCGCAGACCCTGCTCTACGGCGTCTGGCTGATGCCGGCCGTGCTCGGCGGCCTGGTGATCCGCAAACCGGGCGCGGCCCTGTACTGCGAGACCGTCGCCGCCGTCCTGTCCGCCCTGCTGGGCAGCCAGTGGGCCGGCACGGTGATCCCGCAGGGCATGATCCAGGGGCTGGGCGCGGAGCTGGCGTTCGCCGCGTTCCGCTACCGCTCGTTCCGGCTGCCGACCGCGCTGCTCGCCGGGGCGCTCACTGGCGTCAGCGCCGCCCTGTTCGACTTCTTCGTCTGGAACGCCGAGTACGACCTGACCGGCTACCGCCTCCCGTACGCCCTGCTCACCGTGGTCAGCGCCACGGTCATCGCGGGCGCGGGCGCCTGGTCCCTGACCCGCGCCCTGGTCACCACGGGCGCCCTGGACCGCTTCCCCGCCGCCCGTACCCGCACCCCCATCTAGCGCGAGCGTTCCACATGTCGATCAAGAGGTTTGCGTCAGCCGAGCGGGCTCTCCTGACGCAAACCTCTTGATCACCGACGGCGGGCGGAGGGGCGAGGACGCATGACGGTGCTGGTGCGGGGGTTCGGGTGGCGGCATGCCGGGCGACGGGCGTGGGCGGTGCGCGGGGTCGACCTGCGCGTCGAGGCCGGCGAGCGGGTGCTGCTGCTGGGGCCGTCCGGGGCCGGCAAGAGCACGCTGCTGGCCGCGCTGGCCGGGCTGCTCTCCGACGACTCGGGCGAACAGGAGGGCACCGTCGAGGTCGACGGCGTCGACCCCCGCGCCGACCGCGACCGGGTCGGCATCGTCTTCCAGGACCCGGAGAGCCAGCTCGTGATGGCCCGCTGCGGCGACGACGTCGCGTTCGGGCTGGAGAACCGGGGCGTGCCCGCCGGTGAGATCTGGCCCCGGGTGGACGAGGCGCTGCAACGGGTCGGCTTCCCGTACGACCGGGACCGCCCGACCGCCGCCCTCTCCGGCGGCGAGCAGCAGCGGCTCGCGCTGGCCGGGGCGCTCGCCCCGCGGCCGGGGCTGCTGCTGCTCGACGAGCCGACCGCCAACCTCGACCCGGCCGGAGCGGCGCTGGTCCGCCGGGCCCTGGCCGACGCCGTGACCGCCGACACCACGCTGATCCTGGTCGAGCACCGCGTCGCCGAGGCGCTGCCGCTGGTCGACCGGGTGGTGGTGCTGGAGCCGGGCGGCGGCGTCCGCGCCGACGGGCCGCCGGAGGCCGTCTTCGCCGTACACGGCGACGCGCTCGCCGCCGAGGGGGTCTGGGTGCCCGGCCGGACGGTGCCGCCCCGGCGGGCCACCGCCGCCGCCGGCGACCCGCTACTCACCGCCGACGGGGTCGCCCTGCCGCCCCGCCTCACCCCGACCGACCTGGCGGTACGCGCCGGCGAGGCGCTCGCCGTCCTCGGCCCCAACGGCGCGGGCAAGTCCACCCTGGCGCTGCTGCTCGGCGGCCTGCTCCGGCCGGGGGCCGGGCGGGTGTCGGCGACCCGGGAGCTGGCCGGGCGGGACGCCGCCACCGCACCGCACCGCTGGCGGGCGCCCGCCCTGGCCCGCCGGATCGGGTCGGTCTTCCAGGACCCGGAGCACCAGTTCGTCACCGGGACGGTCCACGACGAGCTGGCCCTCGGGCCGCGCCGCACCGGCCGCAGCGAGGCCGACGTCCGGGCCACCGTGGACGGACTGCTGGACCGGCTGCGCCTGACGCGGCTGGCGCGCGCCAACCCGTACACCCTCTCGGGTGGGGAGGCGCGGCGGCTGAGCGTGGCGACGGCGCTGGCCACCGCACCCCGCCTGCTGGTCTGCGACGAGCCCACCTTCGGCCAGGACCGACGCACCTGGCTGGAGCTGGTCGACCTGTTCGCCGAGCTGCGCGACGGCGGGCACGGCGTCGTCACCGTCACCCACGACACCGACTTCGTGGCGGCCCTGGCCGACCGCCGGATCACCCTGACCCGCGACCCGGCGGCGGTGGCGGCGTGACCGGCACCGGCACCGGCACCGACACGAGCAGGGGGCCGGCGGTGGCGGCGTGATCAGCATCGCGCCGGTCGCCGCGCCCGGCGGGCCGCTGGCCCGGCGCAACCCCGTGGCGAAGGTCGCCGCCGCGCTGGTCTTCTCGTTCGCCCTGCTCGCCACCCTGGACCCGGTGGCGCCGGCCATCGCCATCGGGGTCGAGCTGGCGGTGCTGCCGCTGTTCGGCATCCGGTACGGGGTGCTCGCCCGCCGGGCCGCGCCGCTGCTGCTCAGCGCCGCCGGGATCGTGGTCACCCTGGTCCTGTTCGCCGCCGAGCGCACCGGCCGGACGCTGGTCGAGGCGGGGCCGGTGGTGGTCACCAGCGGGGTACTGCTGACCGCGCTCGGGCTGGCGCTGCGGATGCTCGCGGTGGCGCTGCCCGGCGTGATCGTCTTCGCCACCACCGACCCGACCGACCTGGCCGACGCGCTGGTCCAGAACGCGAAGGCCCCGACCCGCTTCGCGATCGGCGCGCTGGCGGCGTTCCGGCTGGTGCCGCTGCTCGGCCAGGAGTGGCAGATGATCAGCATGGCCCGGCGGGCGCGCGGGGTGGACGCCGGGCGCAACCCGGTGGCCCGGCTGCGGCTGTTCGTCTCGACCGCGTTCGCGCTGCTGGTCGGTGCGATCCGGCGGGGCACCCGGCTGGCCGTGGCGATGGACGCCCGGGGCTTCGACGCGGCCACCCCGCGCACGGTGGCCCGGCGGCAACGGTTCGTCCTCGCCGACTGGCTGCTGATCGCCGGGGCGGCGGCGGTGGCCGGTGCGGCGCTGGCGGTCAGCGTCACGCTGGGCACGTTCCGCCCGCTGATCGGCTGACCCACCGCCTGGCCTGCGGGCCCGAGGGCGGGGCGCACGCCCGCCTGCGGCGACGCAACCACACTGTGACACCGCGTCGCCCGCCGGTCCCGGACCGCCGGGCGGCGCGATACCGTCGCAGCACTACAGGCGACGCGAGAGGTGGCGGGTACGGATGACGCAACAGGCGACGGCGCAGATCGGCGTGACGGGGCTGGCGGTGATGGGCCGGAACCTGGCCCGGAACCTGGCCCGGAACGGGTTCACGGTGGCGGTGCACAACCGGTCGCCGGAGCGGACCCGCAGCCTGGTCGCCGAGCACGGTGACGAGGGGACGTTCGTGCCGTCCGAGTCCCTGACGGACTTCGTAGGCTCGCTGGAGCGCCCCCGCGCCGTGATCATCATGGTCAAGGCGGGCGCACCCACCGACGCGGTGATCGACGAGCTGGTGCCGCTGCTCGACGAGGGCGACATCATCGTCGACTGCGGCAACGCCCACTTCGCCGACACCCGGCGGCGGGAGGAGGCGCTGCGGGCCAAGGGGCTGCACTTCTCCGGCACCGGCGTGTCCGGCGGCGAGGAGGGCGCGCTGCTCGGGCCGAGCATCATGCCGGGCGGCTCCGCCGAGTCGTACGCGAAGCTCGGCCCGATGTTCGAGAAGATCGCCGCGCAGGTGGACGGCACCTCGTGCTGCCGGCACATCGGCCCCGACGGCGCCGGGCACTTCGTGAAGATGGTCCACAACGGCATCGAATACGCCGACATGCAGCTCATCGCCGAGGCGTACGACCTGCTGCGGGCCGGGCTGTCGGCGAGCCCGGCGGAGATCGCGGAGATCTTCCGGGAGTGGAACACCGGCGAGCTGGAGTCGTTCCTCATCGAGATCACCGCCGAGGTCCTCGGGCACACCGACGCGGCGACCGGCCGGGCCTTCGTGGACATCGTGCTCGACCAGGCCGAGCAGAAGGGCACCGGCCGCTGGACGGTGCAGAGCGCGCTGGACCTGGGCATCCCGATCACGGGCATCGCCGAGGCGACGTTCGCCCGGTCGCTGTCCGGGCACGCCGGCCAGCGCGAGGCCGCCCGCCGCGCCTTCGGCGACGCCGGGGAGAAGTGGCAGGTCGAGGACCGCGACACCTTCGTCGAGGACGTGCGGCGCGCGCTGCTGGCCAGCAAGATCGTCGCGTACGCGCAGGGCTTCGACCACATCCGCGCCGGCAGCAGCGAGTACGACTGGGACATCGACCTGGGCGGCACCGCCACCATCTGGCGGGGCGGCTGCATCATCCGGGCCCGCTTCCTCGACCGGATCAAGGAGGCGTACGACGCCGAGCCGGAGCTGCCGTCGCTGCTGGTCGCGCCGTACTTCGCCGAGGCGGTCAGCGCCGGCGTGCCGAGCTGGCGGCGGGTCGTCGTCGACGCGGCCCGGGCCGGGGTGCCGACGCCGGCGTTCTCGTCCTCGCTGGCGTACTTCGACGGGCTGCGCGCCGAGCGGCTGCCCGCCGCGCTGTTGCAGGGGCTGCGGGACAACTTCGGCGCGCACACCTACCGCCGGGTGGACCGGGACGGCTCGTTCCACACCCTGTGGGCCACCGAGGGACGCTCCGAAGTGGAGGCCTGAGCCGCAACCGATCGGCGCCGCCCCCGAGGCACGGAGGCGGCGCCGACGTGCGGGTCAGAACCGGCGACGCTCCGCCCGTTGCGCAGGCCGGTCAGGTCTGCGGCGGGGCGACCGGGTTGGGCAGCGCGCCGCCGAACCGGCGGTCCCGCTGGGCGTACAGCTCGCAGGCGTACCACAGGTGGCGGCGGTCGAAGTCGGGCCAGAGGGTGTCGAGGAACACCAGTTCCGCGTACGCGGTCTGCCAGAGCAGGAAGTTGGAGATCCGCTCCTCGCCGGACGGGCGGAGGAAGAGGTCCACCTCGGGGACCTCCGGGTGGTAGAGGTATTTCGCCACGGTCTTCTCGGTGACCTTGCCCGGGTCTAGCCGGCCGGCCGCCACGTCGCGGGCGATCGCGGCGGCGGCGTCGGCGATCTCGGCCTGCCCGCCGTAGTTGACGCAGAACTGGAGGGTCAGCGTCGAGTTGCCCCGGGACATCTCCTCGGCGGTCTGCAACTCGGAGATGACGCTCTTCCACAGCCGACCGGCCCGGCCGGACCAGACCACCCGCACACCCAGGTCGACGAGCTGGTCGCGGCGGCGGCGGATGACGTCCCGGTTGAAGCCCATCAGGAACCGGACCTCGTCCGGGGAGCGCCGCCAGTTCTCCGTGGAGAACGCGTACGCCGACAGGTAGGGGATGCCCAGCTCGATCGCGCCCTCGACGGTGTCGAAGAGGCTGTGCTCGCCCTGCTCGTGGCCCTTCGTGCGGGGCAGCCCCCGCTCCTTGGCCCACCGGCCGTTGCCGTCCATGACGATCGCGACGTGTTTCGGCAGCGCGTCGGCCGGCAACGCCGGGGGCCGGGCACCCGACGGGTGCGGAGTCGGCGGCACCGGCGCACGCCGGCCGGCCCTCATCGATCGGATCACTCGGTCTTCTCCCTGTTCACGGCGGCGGCACCGCCGGCCGTCGGACCGCCCCGGTCGACCAGCGGCAGCGAGCGTAGCGCGCGCTCCAGGTGCCACTGCAGGTGCGCCGCGACCAGGCCGCTGCACTCCCGGCGGACGCCGGTCTCGGTGGCGTCGGCGAGCACCCAGTCGCCGGTGGTGAGCGCGGACATCAGGTCGACGGTCGCCGGCGCGGGGTGGGCCGCGCCGGGCGGCCGGCAGTCCGGGCAGACCGCGCCGCCCGCCGGCACGGAGAACGCCCGGTGCCGCCCGGGGGTGCCGCAGACCGCGCAGGCCGTCAGCGCGGGCGCCCAGCCCGCGAGGGCCATCCCCCGCAGCAGGTACGCGTCGAGCACCAGCGTGGTGGCGTGCTCGCCCCGGGCGAGGGACTTGAGCGCGCCGAGGGTGAGCTGGAACAGCCGCAGCGACGGCTCCCGCTCGACCGGGGTGAGCCGCTCGGCGGTCTCGGCGATCGCGCTGGCCGCCGTGTAGCGCGGATAGTCGCCGAGGAACCGTTTGCCGTACAGGTCGATCCCCTCGACCTGGCTGACGCTGTGCAGCGAGCTGCCGGTGTTGCCCTTCGGGTCGCCGGCGAGCTGCACGTCGACGTGGCCGAACGGCTCCAGCCGGGCGCCGAACTTGCTGGTGGTGCGGCGCACCCCCCGGGCCACCGCGCGCAGCCGCCCGTGTCGGCGGGTCAGCAGGGTGATGATCCGGTCGGACTCGCCGAGCTTCTGCACGCGCAGGACCACCGCGTCGTCGCGGTAGAGCTGTCGGCGGTATCCGGCCATCCGGCCATTCTCCCCCGGCGTACGAAATCAGGGTCGAATCGGGGTGCCCGGCGGGTGATCCCCGATGCGCGGCGGGCCGGGCCGGCCGTAGCGTGCCCGCCATGGCCTCGCACCGGACCGTCCATGCCACCCGCCCTGCCCGCGCCACCCGCGCCGTCCCCGCCCGCGCCGTCGCCGTGGGGACGACCGCCGCCCTGATCCTCCTCGCCGGATGCGACAACCTGTCGCTGCGCCGGCTCGACTTCGACGACGTCGAGTCGACGCGGATCGCCCGGGTCACCGTGCTGCCGGGATCGGGCGACGTGACGGTCGTCGGCAGCGGCCCCGCCGGCCAGGTGCGGATCAAGCGGGTGCTGCGCTACCACGGCGACCAGCCCGAGGCCCGGTACGAGATCCGCGGCGACGAGCTGGTGCTGGACACCGACTGCGGTGACCGCTGCTCGATCTCCTACGAGGTGACCGCCCCGGAGGGCGTCGCCGTGAGCGGCGAGACCGGATCCGGCAACGTCGTGCTGAGCCGGGTCGGCGAGGTGGACTTCCGGCTCGACTCGGGGAACCTGGAGATCACCCGGGCGACCGGCCCCGTACGCGCCGAGGCCAGCTCCGGCAACGTCGAAGTCGACGACGTACGCGGCCCGGCGACCCTGCGCGCCTCGTCGGGCGACGTCACGGGCAGCCGCCTGGGCGGCCAGGTGGACGCCGAGGCCGACTCCGGCAACGTCACCGTCGAGCTGGCCGCCCCGGCCTCGGTGCGGGCGCACGCCGCCAGCGGCGACGTGGATCTCGTCGTGCCCGCCGGCCGGTACCGGGTGCGCTCGGACGTCGACTCCGGCGAGGCCGAGCTGGGCATCGTGGACGACCCGGGCGCGTCGCTGCTGCTCGACGTGGCCACGGAGAGCGGCAACGTGTCGGTCACCGCGCGCTGAGCTTGAGGGTGTGTTCCTCGGGGGCCCGGGGCGCGGGCAGCACCGCCCGGCCGTAGCCGGCCGGCGCGGGACTGACCGGCACGGGGCTGTCGCCGGCCGGCACGGGGCGGCCGGCGACAGGCACGCGGGCCGGCACGGGGCGGGCGCCGCCGGGGAACAGCTGCGGGGGCCGTCGGGCGGCGACGTCCTCCACCCAGCCGACCAGCGCGGTGACCACGCCGACCAGCGCGAAGACCAGCGCCACCCGGACCGCCAGGCCCACCGGGTCCTGATGGGACCAGCCGACCACGTCGACCAGCGGGGTGAGCGCCACCACGAACGGCATGTGCCACAGGTAGACGGTGAGCGCCCGCCGGTTCAGCACCGTCACCGCCCGGCCGGCCACGGCGGAACGGTCCACCCAGGCCGCCGACGCCGGGGCCCGGCCGATCGCCACCAGGATGAACGCCGCCGACCAGAGCGCGTTGCCCAGCGGGATGTCGTTCAGGTCGTACCCGCGCGGGCCGGGATGGGTCAGGATCCACGCCGCCCCGGTCGCCCCCAGGGCCAGCGCGGCCGGGAGCAGCACCCGGTTGGCGGTGCGGTGCAGCAGGCCGTCGTGGTGGGCGAAGCCGAGCAGCCACGCGCCGAAGTAGAGGCCGAACTCCCGCAGCGCGGTGGGCGCGGCGGGGAGCAGGCCGAACTCGATGGCGGCCAGCAGCGCGTACGGGGCGAGCAGGGTGGGCCACGGTGCCCGCCGGAACAGCCACAGCGCGACGGGCGAGGCGAACACGAACCACAGGTAGTCCCGCAGGTACCAGATCACGCTGAGCGCCAGCGCCCCCCAGTAGTTGGCCGGCGGGTCGACGACCGGGAACGCCCAGAGCAGCACTTTCGGCGTCAGCGGCAGCCCGGTGAGCAGCATGGCGGGCACGAAGACGACGGCCAGCACCCACAGCGACGGCAACAGGCGGCGCAGCCGCCGACGGGCCGCCGACGGGCCGGACCGGTCCAGCGACGCCGCCATCAGCGACCCGGCGAGCGCGAACATCACCGACATGGCCGGGAAGACCAGGGTGAGCGTGGCCCATCCGGTCACGTGGTAGACGACGACGCGGACGATCGCCAGGGCACGGAGCAGGTCCAGGTACCGGTTTCGCATCAGCCGGCTTCCGGTCGGGGGCAGGGGGAGCTACCGACCCCTACCCTCCGACCCAGCCCCACCAAACGACCAGCGAGGCGCCAAAAAAGTGAGGAATGCCATTCTCTGTCGAGAATCGGGAACTACGACCGCTCTGCGGGTCCACCTCCCCGGTGGGCGGCAGCGGCACGCGGACCGCGGCTCCCCTCGTGGGCGGCAGCGGCGCGCGGACCCAGGACAGGAACCGGTCGGTCAAATCGCCCGGCGGGGTCGACGGGGACAGTGCCGTCAGGTGCTCGGTCGCCTCCTCCAGCAGCGACGCCAGGCGGGCGACCAGGGCAGCCCGGTTGCCCTGGTGCTCGGCCAGCAGCGACAGCCGGGCCGGCCCGCACGGCCACGGGGCCCCGCAACGTCGGCAGCGCCACAGCGGACGGATCGGCAGATGCGGGTGGCACATCAGGACACCCTGGCCCGCCGCGCGCTCCCGACCGGTCCGTGACGGGCCGGGGCCCGAGTTCGTGAGTACGCAGCGAGCCAGCGCAGCCCCTCCCGCAGGACGAACAGCTCGCGTTTCGCGACGGCCTGACCACGAGCGTCGAGCACGTATGCCTCGATCCACGTCCAACCGTACGGCGGATGGCAGCCCGGCACCTCGCGGACGACACGAACCGTCACCGGCGTGACGAATTGCGGACTCGCTGCCCTCGTCAGGTGCAGGACGTCGCCGCCCTTGATGGCGCGGGGCGGATGAGGTTCTCCGCTGTGCGACATTGCTCTCCCCCGTCTGTCGAGACTGGAAGGACCGCCCGGCGGAGTGGTGGGTAGTCCACGACCGGGCGGCCCCGACCGGGGCGAATCGGGAACTCCTTCACCGACCCGCACCGTCCTGATGACACTCTGCTGCGCGTTCCACTACTCTCGGGAGGTGCTACCGCCCAACGGGTGGGGCTGGGCGAAGGGACATCCTCGGCGTGGCCCGGCGAGTAATCGATCTTTGGATTGAAGGGCTGTGAATGGCTGACGTACCGAGTCCGGTCGCCAACCTCGTCGTTGCCGAGATCCGGCGTGCTCGCGGTGCCGCCGGGATGACACAGGAGGCCTTCGGCCGGGCCGCCGGATTCAGCGCGTCCCATGTCAGCTCGGTGGAAGGCGGCACGCGGGCGCTCACCATGGACTTCATCAGGGGTGCCGACCGCGCCTTCAACAACGGTGGGCTGTTCGAACGCCTGGTGACTCAACTCGGGGCCGCGTCCTGGTTCCTGCCCTGGCTCGACGCCGAGCGTGGGGCAACGCAACTTCGCTACTTCGAGCCGAATCTGATTCCAGGGCTGTTCCAGACCGAGGAGTACGCCCGCGCAGTGCTGCGACTTGATCCGCGACTGACCGAAGGCGAAGTCGAACACCGGGTCTCAACGCGTATCGAGCGCCAAGCCGTCCTCGCTCGGGAGGACCCGCCACAAGTTGTCGTGGTGGTCGACGAATCTGCGGTCCGTCGCATCAGCGAAGGCTCGGAGAAAATGATGTCGGAGCAGCTATTCCAGCTCGTAGCCTGCGCCGAACGCCCCACGACCAGCGTTCATGTCGTTCCTGCGGAGGTGGGGCTCCATGCTGGACTGTCCGGTCCGCTGTCGCTGGCGCACCTACCCGACGGCCGTTGGCTGGGTCACCTTGAGAACCAGTTGGGCGGCGACGTCGTGGACCGCCCAGACGGTCTGGCTACGCTTTTTGAGCGGTGGGAGAGCGTCCGCAGCGAGGGACTGTCGCGGCGACAGTCCCTGGATCTGATCAAAAAGGTGGCGAGCCAATGGACCTGACCGGCGCTCGGTGGAAGAAGTCCACCCGTAGCGGCACCAGCGGCGGCAACTGCGTCGAGGTCGCCGACAATCTTCCCGGCATCATCCTCGTCCGCGACAGCAAGAACCGCGACGGCGACACTCTCACCTTCTCGCCGTCCGCCTGGCGCGGCTTCCTCGCCCTGGCAAAGCGCACCGCCTGAGCCACATCACAGACCGGGTGTGAGCGGGAATGGCTCACCCCGCCCCGGTGATCAAGAAGTTTGCGTCATCGCCGAGATCAACTCTGACGTTCTCCTCTTGATCACCGGGGCGGGGCGGGGCAGTCGCGGGGCCCGGGCGGGCGGAGGTGTGACGGGCGGGTCAGAAGCCGAGTTTGCGGAGTTGCTTCGGGTCGCGCTGCCAGTCCTTTGCCACCCGGACGTGCAGGTCCAGGTAGACGCGGGTGCCCAACAGCTCCTCGATCTGCCGGCGGGCGGTGGTGCCGACCTCCTTGAGCCGGCCGGCCCGGTGGCCGATCACGATGGCCTTCTGGCTGGGCCGCTCGACGTACACGTCGGCATAGATCTTCATGAGGTTGCCCTCGGGGATCATCTCCTCCACCACCACGGCGATGGAGTGCGGCAGCTCGTCGCGGACCCCCTCCAGGGCCGCCTCCCGGATCAGCTCGGCGACCAGCACCTGCTCCGGGTCGTCGGTGAGCATGTCGTCCGGATAGAGCTGCGGCGACTCGGGCAGATAGCCGGTCATCACGTCGACCAGCGTGTCGAGCTGGTGGCCGGAGACGGCGCTGACCGGCACCACGGCCGCGAACTCGCCCAGCTTGCTGACCGCGAGCAGCTGCTCGGCCAGCCGCCGCTTGTCCACCAGGTCGGTCTTGGTCACCACCGCCAGCACCGTGGCCTTCAGCTCGGCCAGCTCGCCGGTGATGAACCGGTCGCCCCGGCCCACCGGCTCGTCGGCCGGGATACACAAACCGATCACGTCGACCTCGCTCCAGGTGGAGCGGACCAGGTCGTTGAGGCGCTCGCCGAGCAGGGTGCGGGGGCGGTGCAGACCGGGGGTGTCGACCAGCACGAGCTGCGAGTCCGGCCGGTGCAGCACGGCCCGGATGATGTGCCGGGTGGTCTGCGGTTTGTTCGAGGTGATCGCGATCTTCGTGCCGACGAGGGCGTTGGTCAGCGTCGACTTGCCGGCGTTCGGCCGGCCTACGAAGCAGGCGAACCCCGCCCGGTACGGGCGCACTCCCCCGACGCCGGCACCGACGTCGCTCACCCGACCATCGTGCACGCCGCTCACTCGACCACCGTGCCGAGGACGGTGCCGTCCGGCGCGGCCACGTGGATCGGCGCGTCGGCGGCAAGGTCGCGGACGGCGGCGTGCCCCGCCCCGTCCAGGGTCGACGCCTCCGTCACCACGACGGCGGCCTCCAGCCGGGTCGCCCCGGCCGCCACGGCGGAGGCCACCGCGAGCTGGAGGGCGGTGAGAGTCAGCGAGGGCAGCGACACGCTCGCCGCCGCGTACGTCCGGCCGTCCTGGTCGCGTACCGCGGCTCCCTCCACGGCGCCCACCCGGCCCCGGGCCCCCCGGGCGAGGATGACCAGCTTGCCGTCCTCGGCGCTCAGCTCGACCGGCGCGGACGGGGTGGGCAGGGCGGCGGGCGCGGCGGGTGACTCAGGCATCGGCGGGTTGCCTCTCCTCGGCTCGGTTCTGGGTGCCCCGGGCCTCGGCGGGCTCGCCGCGCACGGGGGTGGTGTCAGGGCGGCCGGTCGGCTCGACCCGGCTCACCAGCACGGTGTCGATCCGGTTGCGCCGGCCCGTGGTGCCCTCGGCGACCAGGCGGAGCCCGGCCACCTCGGCCTCCGCGCCGGGGATCGGGACCCGGCCCAGGGCCTGCGCGAGCAGGCCGCCGACCGTCTCGACCTCGTCGGCGGGCAACTCGACGTCGAACAGCTCGCCGAGGGTCTCGACGGGCAGCCGGGCGGTGACCCGCACCGCGCCGTCCGCCAGCCGTTCGACCGGCGGGCGTTCGACATCGTACTCGTCGGTGATCTCGCCGACGATCTCCTCCAGGATGTCCTCGATCGTGACGAGGCCGCCGGTGCCGCCGTACTCGTCGACGACGATGACCAGGTGGTTGCGCGCGGCCTGCATCTCCGACAGCAGGTCGTCGACCGGCTTGGACTCCGGGACGAACGTCGCCGGACGCATCAGCTCCGACACCGGCAGCCGGGCCGCGGCCGGGTCGCCGCCCCGGGTACGCCGGATCAGGTCCTTCAGGTAGAGCACGCCGAGCACGTCGTCGACGCTCTCCCCGATCACCGGGATGCGGGAGAAGCCGGAGCGCAGGAACAGGGCAAGTGCCTGGGAGAGCGTCTTGCTCTCCTCTATCCACACCATCTCGGTGCGCGGCACCATCACCTCGCGGGCGATGGTGTCGCCGAGCGCGAACACCGAGTGGATCATCTGCCGCTCGCCATGCTCGACGACGCCCCGCTGCTCGGCCAGGTCGACCAGCTCGCGCAGCTCCACCTGGGTGGCGAACGGCCCCTCCCGGAAGCCGCGCCCCGGGGTGACCGCGTTGCCGATCAGGATCAGCAGCGACGCCAGCGGGTTGAGGGCCCGGCCGAGCCAGCGCACCAGCGGCGCGACGGCGCGGCCGACCGCGTACGCGTGCTGCCGGCCGAGGGTACGCGGGCCGACCCCGACCACCACGAAGCTGATCACGGTCATCGCGCCGGCGGTGACCAGCGCCGCCCGCCAGCCCGCGCCGAACGTGTCGACCGCCACCAGCGCGACCAGCGTCGTGGCGGTCAGCTCGGCCAGCAGCCGCAGCAACAGCAACAGGTTGAGGTGGCGTACCACGTCACCGGCGACGGCCTGGAGCGTGCGCGCGCCCCGGGCCCCGTCGCGAGCCAGCTCGGCCGCGCGGGCCGGTGACACGGCGGCCAGCGCCGCCTCGGTCATCGCGATCACGCCGGCGAGCACCACCAGCCCGGCCGCGAAGACGAGCAGTTGCAGGTCGGGCAGGCCGGCCGCCGCGCCGGCCGCCGACACCTGGACGGGCATCACGAGGACCGGGTCGACCGCCAGCTGGCCAGCAGCCGGGCCTGGAGCTCGAACATCTCCCGCTCCTCCTCCGGCTCGGCGTGGTCGTAGCCGAGCAGGTGCAGCACGCCGTGCACGGTGAGCAGGTGCAGCTCGTCGGCAGAGGAGTGGCCGGCCGTCGCGGCCTGCTTGGCCGCCACCTCCGGACAGAGCACGATGTCGCCCAGCAGCGCCGGCTCGCCGCCGGCCGCGCTCGACTCGCCCGGCCCGTGGTCGACGCTGCCCTCGTCCATGGGGAAGGCGAGCACGTCGGTCGGGCCGTCGCCGCCCATCCAGCGATGGTTCAACTCGGTCATGTAGTCGATGTCGACCAGCAGCACGGACAGCTCGGCGAGGGGATTGACCCCCATCTCGTCGAGGGCGTGCCGGGCGACGGCGAGCACGGCGTCGGTGTCGACGTCGACACCGGACTCGTTGGCGATCTCGATGGACAACTGGGTTCCCTAGGTCTGTCGGCGCCGGCCGGCCCGGCCGCCCTGGGCGGTGTGCCCCGGCACGGCGTGCACGCCCTGCGCCTGCTGGTTCTCCCGCTCGGCGTCCCAGCGGGCGTACGCGTCGACGATCTCCCCGACCAGCCGGTGGCGCACCACGTCGGAGCTGGACAACTGCGCGAAGTGCACGTCCTCCACGTTCTCCAGGATCTCCCGGACCACCCGCAGGCCGCTGGTCGTCCCGCCGGGAAGGTCCACCTGGGTGACGTCGCCGGTGACCACGATCTTGGAACCGAAGCCGAGCCGGGTGAGGAACATCTTCATCTGCTCGGGCGTGGTGTTCTGCGCCTCGTCGAGGATGATGAACGCGTCGTTGAGGGTGTTGTGCGTGACCAGGAAGTCGTCGGTCACGTACAGCGAGTCCTCCGCCGCGACCTGGATGCACATCGTCTCCTGCACCCCGGCCGGGATGATCGAGTCGATGAACCGCATCGGCCGGCCACCGCCGTGCTCGTCGTACAGCCGCCGCTTGCGCGACAGGCGGAACGGCGGGACGCCGGCAGGAAGCCTGATCTCCACGACGTAGGCGTCGGCGCGGTAGGGGACCGGGCGGCCGTTGACCAGGCCGGGTTTGCGCCCGTCGGCCTCCCGCACCCGCCAGGTGGCCACCCCGCCGAGCGACTGGACCAGGTAGACCACGTCGTCCCGCAGCCGCGGCGACGTCGTCGAGTATTGCACCCGGCAGGTGCGCCCCGCCTGGACGACCGGCCCGCCGTCGGTGTCCAACAGCCCCTGGAGCACGGCCAGCCGGACGTCGAGGCTGTTGTTCTGGTAGACCTCGGGCACGAACGTGGTGCCCGAGGTCGCCCCGGCCAGGCGCAGTTCGCGCAGCACGGCCGTCACCGGGTTCGCGACGATCACCCCGCCCCGGTGACCGTTGACGTGCCGGAGCACGTAGTCGTATTCACCCTTGCGAACGAGGGCGATGTCGGGCAGTGCCTCTTCGAGCGCGGCGGCGAGCTCCGGGTCCGCGGTGCAGAAGGCCGGCGTCGTGCGGCACGAGATCGAGCCGTCGCCGAGGAGCAGGCCGAGCGCGTACGGGTCGAGCGGAACGTCCTGCGGCTCCAGCTGCACGGGCGCCACGACCGGCAGCTCGTACCGCCGGGTGTGGCCCCGCCGCTCCTTGCCGATCATCTCCTGCGTTTCGAGGGTGCGCCGACGCCCGCGCCGCTTGTCGTCGGGCGTGGCGACGGTCCACAGGTGCTCGCCGCAGGCGAGGGTGGACGCGCCGTCCTGGGTGGTGACCCGGTAGACCTGCTTCGGCCCCTGCGGGTAGACGCCGATCACCGGCGTGGGCGTGCCGTTCGAGCCGATGACCAGGTCGCCGACCCGCAGCGACCCGAACGGCCGGAACCCCTCCGGGGTCAGGACCCGGGCGTCGTACGGCTGCGCCCGGCCCCGCATGTATGCCAGGGGCGCGACCTCGATCGTCCCCGCCGCCATCAGCTTCGGGATCGTCTCCGGGTCGAGCATGTCGTGCAGCGCGTCGTAGAGCGGGCGCAGGTACGGGTCGATCTTCTCGTTGAGCGTGCCGGGCAGGAAGCCCAGCCGCTCCCCCGCCTCGACCGCCGGCCGGGTCAGGATGATCCGGCTGACCTGCTTGGCCTGGAGCGCCTGGACGGCCTTCGCCATCGCCAGGTAGGTCTTGCCGGTGCCGGCGGGGCCGATGCCGAAGACGATGGTGTGGGCGTCGATCGCGTCGACGTACTTCTTCTGCCCGAGCGTCTTGGGACGGATGGTGCGCCCGCGCCGGGAGAGGATGTTGAGGGTCAGGACCTCGGCGGGCCGCTCCGTGCCGCCCTGCTCCAGCATCCCGACGGTGCGCCGCACGGCGTCAGTGGTCAGGGTCTCGCCTTTCTCGATCAGTTCGAGCAGCTCGCTGAAGAGGCGCTCGGCGATGGCGTTGTCCGTCGGAGCACCGGTGATGGTGATCTCGTTGCCGCGGACGTGCACGTCGCTGTCGACCGAACGCTCGACGAGTCGCAGGATCTCGTCGCCCGCGCCCAGCAGGTTGACCATGATCTTCGAGTCGGGGACGGTGATCCTGGTCTGCACCCGGGGCGGGCCGGGAGGTGGGGTGCCGGTCATGGGTCGGGCCGAGGGGCCCTGCGCACCTGCTCTCGATCTCGGCGCCGGGCCCTGCTGGCGCGGCGATCGGACGTTACCCCCATCGTAACGTTTCCCGCTCGGCGGCACCTCGCCCATTTCCCCGGGCCGCCGGCCTGGTGGCGCGGCGGGCGTCAGCGCCGGAAGTCGTACCCGTCGAAGGTCTCCTGCCCCCGGGTGAAACGGTACGTCGCCCAGTGCAGCCGGACCACCGCCCCGGCCGCGTCGCGGGTCAGCCGCAGCAGCTCGCCGGCCTCCCGCCCGGAGACGGTGCGGAACACGTCCGGCCGGTCCGGCAGCGGGGCGAAGACCGCCGGGGGTTTCCCCGCCGGGTCGTCCGCGCCGCGGGCCCGCAGCGTGCCGTCGTGCCAGCTGAAGACGTACGCGAAGCCCTCGCCCCACCACCGGCCCAGCATGCCGCGCAGGTGCGCCGGGGCCGGCGGGCCCGGCCGCCACGGCTCGACGTCGGCCGGGTCGTGCTCGACGGCGGCGGCGAGCAGCCGGTGCGGCAGCTCCATGACCTGCACGCCGGTCCCGGACGAGCCGAGCGCCGCCGCGCCCATCGCGCCAGGGGTGCCGTCGCCGCCCCGGCGGCCGTAGACGGCGGCGAGGAAGCCGGGCATCGCCCCGTCGTGCCCGACGTGCACCACCCGGTCCCCCTGCGGCAGCAGGATCAGCCCCAGCCCGAAGCCGGCGCCCCAGGACGTCTCGTCGGTGACGGTCAGCGGCCAGCGCATCTCGTCGAGGGTCGCCGGGGCGAGCACCGCGCCGGTGGGGTCGAGCGCCGCCGGATCGGCCAGGAACGCCGCCCAGCGGGCCATGTCGGCGGCGGTGCTCCAGAGCTGCGCGGCCGGGCCGACCGCGCCGAAGTCGGCCGGCGGCTCCGGGTGCGCCTCGTCGGAGTACGCGTCGACGAGGAACCCGGTGGCCGCCGCCGGGCCCGGGCGGTCGGTGGTGGCGGTCAGGCCCAGCGGGGCGAGCACCCGCTCGGCGAGCGCCTCGGCCCAGGTGCCGCCGTGCAGCCGGGCGACGAGCTGGCCGAGCAGCGCCATGCCGAGGTTGGAGTAGTGGAAGCGGCGGGCCGGCGGCAGCACCCGCTCGGCGCGGGCCAGGTCGGCCAGCAGCTCGTCCGCCCCGGGGGCGAGCAGGGTGTCCCAGACGTCGCCGTGCGGCTCCCGTTGCAGGCCCGAGGTGTGCGACAGCAGCCGGCGTACGGTCAGCTCGCCGTGCGCGGGCACGTCGAGGTGCGCACCGACCGGGTCGTCCAGGTCGAGCAGGCCGGCGTCGCGGCACTGCATGACGAGCACGGCGGTGAACGTCTTGGTCACCGAGCCGATCCGGAACAGCGTCTGCGGGCCGAGCGCGGTGTCGTTGCCGGTGCCGCCGACCTCGCAGGTCCAGAGCGGGCGGTCCGCCCGGTGCAGGGCCGCCGCGACCGCCGGCACCCGCCCCTCGGCCTGGACCCGCCGCACCATCCGCCCGAACCGCTCATCGATTCCACTCACTCCCGCAGTGTAAGGAGGGGCCCCTTGTTGACGCATTCTGTTGTACAAGGGCCCCTCCTAACACCTCGGCGCAGGCGCTCACATCTCAGCGGCAGAGCATCGGGCCCAGCGGCGCGCCGCCGAGCACGTGCGCGTGCACGTGGAAGACCTCCTGGCCGCCGTACGCCCCGGTGTTGAACATGAGCCGGAAACCGTCGCCGAGCAGCCCCTCGTCCTCGGCCACGGCGGCGGCCGCGGCCAGCAGCTCGCCGGCCAGCGCGGGATCGCCCTGGCCCAGGGTCGCCACGTCGGCGTAGTGCTCCTTCGGAATGACCAGCACGTGCACCGGGGCCTTCGGGTCGATGTCGCGGAAGGCGAGGGTGGTGGCGGTCTCCCGGACGACGGTGGCCGGGATCTCCCCGGCGACGATGCGGCAGAACAGGCAGTCGGATCCCATCGGGGCATGGTAAGTCGTGCCGGGCAGCTGCGCGCGCAGCTGCCGGGCGACTGCCGTCCCCGACCCCGGCCCGCGCCCCGGCCCCGACCCGAGCCCCGGCCCCGGCCCCGGCCCCGGCCCCGGCCCCGGCGATCTTGCAGTTACGGCCCCCGCTATACCCGATTTACAACCTTCGTCGGGGCCCAAAGTGCAAGATCGGCGCGCAGAGGGCGCGGGAGGGGCTGGCGGGGCTGGAGGGGCGGGGACCGGTGGGAGGGGGTTACCAGCGGGAGAGGCGGGGGGAGAGGGCGCTGAGGGCGGCGACACCCGCGGTGGAGGTGCGCAACACGTTCGGGCCGAGGCGCACCGGGCGGGCGCCCGCCCCGACGAACGCGGTCAGCTCCGCGTCGGTGATGCCGCCCTCGGGGCCGACGACGAGCACGATCTCGCCCGCGTCGGGCAGCTCGGCGACGGCCAGCCGCTCCTGCGCCTCCTCGTGCAGGACGAACGCGGCGGCGGCCCCGGCGATCCGGCGGGCCACCGTGGCGGTGGACTCGTCGGGGGCACCCGCCACCACCGGCAGCCACGCCCGGCGGGCCTGCTTCGCCGCCTCCCGGGCGGTCGCCGCCCACTTCTCCCGGGCCCGCACGCCCCGCTCGCCGCGCCACTGCGCCACCGAGCGGGACGCCGCCCACGGGACGATCTCGTCCACCCCGACCTCGGTCATCGCCTGCACGGCCAGCTCGCCCCGGTCGCCCTTGGCGATGCCCTGCACCACGACGAGCCGGGGGACGGACGCGTCGACGTACCCCCGGGAGGTGACCCGCAGGTCGAGGGTGCCCCGGCCGACGGCGGTGACCACGGCGGCGGCGGTGCCGCCCCGGCCGTCGGCCAGCAGCAGCTCCTCACCGGCGCGTAGCCGCTGCACGGTGGCGGCATGGTGCCCCTCCGGGCCGCCGAGGGTCAGCCCGTCGCCGGTGGGCAGCGTGTCGACCAGGAACAGCGGCGCCGACACCTCAGGCGTGCCCGTTGAAGGCGTCGCGCATCCGGGAGAAGAAGCCGCCCTGCTTGCTCAGCTCGGCGACCTCCTCGCCCCGGGTCTTGGCGAAGTCGCGCAGCATCTTCTCCTGGTCGGGGTCGAGCTTGGTCGGGGTCCGCACGTCGAGGTGGACGTAGAGGTCGCCCCGGCCGGTGCCGCGCAGGTGCGGCACGCCCCGGGCGCGCAGCCGCAGGGTGCTGCCCGGCTGGGTGCCGGCCTTGACGTCGACCGTCTCCTCGCTGTCGAGGGTCTTGATGGTCAGCCGGGTGCCGAGCGCGGCGGCGGTCATCGGGACGGTGACCCGGCAGTGCAGGTCGTCGCCCTTGCGGGAGTAGACGTCGTGCGGGCGCTCGTGGATCTCGACGTAGAGGTCGCCGGCGGTGCCGCCGCCCGGACCGACCTCGCCCTGCTGGGCGAGCCGGATGCGCATGCCGTCCTCGACCCCGGCCGGGATCTTGACGGTCAGCGAGCGGCGGGTGCGCACCCGCCCGTCGCCAGTGCAGGTCGGGCAGGGGTGCGGGATGGTGGTGCCGTAGCCCTGGCAGACCGTGCACGGCCGGGCGGAGACCACCTGGCCGAGGAAGGTCCGCTGCACCGACTGCACCTCGCCCCGCCCGCCGCACGCCTCGCAGGTGGCCAGGTGGGTGCCGGCCGCCGTGCCCGCACCGGAGCAGGTGGTGCAGAGCACGGCCGTGTCGACGGTGATCGGGGCCTCGACGCCGAACGCCGTCTCGTGCAGGTCAAGCTCCAGGCGCAGGATCGCGTCCGCGCCCGGCCGGGTGCGCGGGCGCGGGCCCCGGGAGCCGCCGGCCGCGCCACCGAAGAAGGCGTCCATGATGTCCTGGAAGCCGACGAACGGGCCGGCCCCGCCGGGCCCGCCCGGGCCGCCCATGCCCCCGCCGCCGGGGGCGAGCGGGTCGCCGCCCAGGTCGACGATCTGCCGTTTCCGGTCGTCCGAGAGGACCTCGTACGCGGCGTTGATGTCCTTGAACTTCTCCTGTGCCTCCGGGTCCGGATTCACGTCCGGGTGGAACTGCCGCGCCAGCTTGCGGTAGGCGCGCTTGATCTCGTCGTCGGAGGCCTCCCGGCTCACGCCGAGGATGCCGTAGTAGTCCCTGGCCACTGCGTCCCGTGTCCTCATGTTCTTGTCGCGTTGCGCCGGTCGTCGGCCGGAGCCGGCCGTCGGCCCTGACTGGTCAGTTCTGGGCCAGCAGCTCGCCCACGTAGCGTGCCACGGCCCGCACGGTGGCGATGGTGCCGGGGTAGTCCATCCGGGTGGGGCCGACCACGCCCAGCCCGCCGAGCGCGGTCACCCCCGGGCCGTACCCGGTGCTCACCACCGAGGCGGCCCGCAGGTTGTCGATCTCGTTCTCGTCGCCGATCAGCACGCGGGTGGTGGTCGACTCGGCCTCGCCGATCAGCTTGAGCATCACCACCTCCTCCTCCAGCGCCTCCAGGATGGGCCGCAGCGACCCCTGGAAGTCGAGCAGGCCGCCCCGGGTCAGGTTGGCGGTGCCGGCCAGTGCGATGCGCTCCTCGTGCCGCTCGACCAGCGTCTCCAGCAGCACGGTGGAGAGCGTGGTCATCGCGCCACGCAGGTGCGGGGTCGACTCCTCCACCAGCGCCTGCACCAGCGGCGGGGTCTCCGACAGCCGGCTGCCCACCAGCTTCTCGTTGACCAGCCGGCGCAGGTCGGTGACGTCGTCGGCGGAGACGGGCGCGGGCAGCTCGACCAACCGCTGCTCGACCCGGCCGGTGTCGGCGATCATCACCAGCATCAGCCGGGTGGTGGAGATCGGCACCAGCTCCAGGTGCCGCACCGAGGAGCGGGCCAGCGAGGGATATTGCACCACGGCGACCTGGCGGGTGAGCTGGGCCAGCAGCCGCACCGTGCGGTGCACCACGTCGTCGAGGTCGACCGCGCCGACCAGGAAGCGTTCGATCGCCCGGCGCTCGGCCGGGCTGAGCGGCTTGACCCGGGACAACCGGTCGACGAAGAGGCGGTAGCCCCGGTCGGTGGGGACCCGGCCGGCGCTGGTGTGCGGCTGCCGGATGTAGCCCTCCTCCTCCAGCACCGCCATGTCGTTGCGGACCGTCGCCGGGGAGACGCCGAGTTGGTGCCGCTCGACCAACGCCTTGCTGCCGACCGGCTCCTGGGTGGCGACGTAGTCCTCGACGATCGCGCGGAGCACGGCGAGCTTGCGGTCGTCCAGACCCACCCCTGCCACCTCCTGTCGCACGTCGGCCCTGGCGGCGCGGCGGCACCGCAGGCCGGCGCTCCGCCGGTGCGTCGACGCCTGGCACTCGACTGTAACGAGTGCCAGTCTACGTCGGCTGCCCCGTCATCGGTAAGATCAACGACGGACCACGGGCGCGGCAGCCGCCGCGCCGGGAGCCCCGTCGGGCGCACGCCGGCCGGTCGACCGCCGCCCGGAGCGGGCCGCCACCTGCGCACGCTGACCGATCATCCGCCACGCCCGACCGGTGTCGCTCTGGTGCCCGCTTGCCCGCAGCCCCTACCGTGACATGCATGACTGAACCACCTCGCCCTCCCGGATCGGGCGACCCCGGCGGCTACCCGCCGGAGCCGAACCCGTCGGCACCGTACGGCTCGCCGGGGCACGAGCCCCCCACCGCACCACTGTCCGGGGCCCCCGGGGCAGGCGGCTATCCCCCGCCCGGTGGCTATCCGCCACCCACCGGCGACCAGCCGCCGTCGGCCGGCTACCCGCCGCCCGGTGGCTATCCGCCGCCCGGCGGCGGCTACCCGGCCGGCGGCGCGTACGGCACGCCCTCCGGCGGCTACGCCAACAACGAGGACAAGACCTGGGTCCTGGTCGCCCACTTCGGTGGCGCGGCGGGGATGTTCCTCGGCGGTGGCGTGCTCGGCTGGCTCGCGCCGCTGATCGCGCTCGTCGCCCGGGGCAGCCAGTCGCCGACGGTCCGCGCCCACGCGGTGGCGGCGCTGAACTTCCAGCTCCTCTGGTCCGTCATCGCCCTGATCGGCTGGATCCTGACCTGCATCCTGGTCGGCCTCCTGATCGGGTTCGCCGCCATGATCATCGGGATCATCTTCGGCATCATCGCCGGCATCAAGGCGAACGAGGGCACCCCCTACCGCTACCCGATGACCGTCAACCTGATCAAGTGACCCCGGCCGGCCGCTCCCCCGGCCGGCCGGGTCACCCCGTCAGGGCAGCAGGTCGCGCACGACCGCGTCGGCCAGCAGCCGGCCGCGCAGAGTGAGCACCGCCCGGCCGGCCGCGTACCCGGCCGGGTCGAGCAGGCCGCCGGCCAGCGCCCGCTGGGCGCCGGCCCGACCCGCGTCGTCCAGCACGGCCAGCGGCAGCCCCGAGGCGAGCCGCAGCCGCAGCATGACGTCCTCCGTGTGGGCCTCGTCGGGCGTGAGCACCTCCCGGGCCAGGCCGGGCGAGCACCCCGCCGCGAGGCGCTTCGCGTACGCGGCCGGGTGCTTGACGTTCCACCAGCGCACCCCGCCGACGTGGCTGTGCGCCCCCGGCCCGAGGCCCCACCAGTCGCCGCCCGTCCAGTACAGCAGGTTGTGCCGGCACCGCCCGCCCGGCGTGCGGGCCCAGTTGGACACCTCGTACCAGGAGAAACCGGCCGCGCCGAGGGCGGCCTCCGCAGCCAGGTAGCGGTCCGCCGCCACGTCGTCGGAGGGGTACGGCAGCTCGCCGCGCCGCATCCGCGCGGCCAGCCGGGTGCCGTCCTCCACAATCAGGGCGTACGCGCTGACGTGGTCCACCCCGGCGGCCACCACCTGCGCCAGGGACGCGGCGAAGTCCTCGGCGCTCTCCCCCGGCGTACCGTAGATCAAATCGAGGTTGACGTGGTCGAACCCGGCGTCGCGGGCCTCCCGGGCGGCCTCGGTGGCCCGGCCGGCGCGGTGCCGGCGGTCGAGGATCGCCAGCACCCCCGGCGCGGCCGACTGCATGCCCAGCGAGATCCGGGTGTACCCGGCGGCCCGCAGGGTCTTCAGCGACTCCGGCGTCACCGATTCGGGGTTGGCCTCGGTGGTCACCTCCGCGTCGGCGGCCAACCCCCAGGTGCGGTCGATGCCGTCGAGGATCCGGGCCAGGTCGTCGGCGGGCAGCAGGGTGGGGGTGCCGCCGCCGACGAAGACGGTGTCGACCCTCGGCGGCGGGAAGTCGCCGAGCACCCGGCCGGCAAGCGCCAGCTCGGCGAGCACCGTGTCGGCGTACGACTCGCGGCTCGCGCCGCCGCCCAGCTCGTCGACGGTGTACGTGTTGAAGTCGCAGTAGCCGCAGCGGCTGGCGCAGAACGGCACGTGCACGTAAACGCCGAAGCCGCGCGCGCCGACGGCGCGGGTGGCGGTGGCGGGCAGCGAGCCGTCGGCCGGGACGGGCTCGCCTTCTGGAAGGACGCCGGGCATGGCCACTAGTGTGCCCGGCATGACCTCCACCGCCGCGCTCGTGCGGGTCGCCACGGCCCGTGGGGTGACCACCCTCACCCTGGACAGCCCGCACAACCGCAACGCGCTCTCCACGCCGCTGATGACCGAGCTGCTGGCCGGGCTGGCCGCCGCGGTCGCCGACGACACGGTCCGGGTGGTGGTGCTCGACCACACCGGCCCGGTCTTCTGCTCCGGCGCGGACCTGAAGGAGACCGCCGCCGCGTACGCCAGCGGGACGGTCCCGGCCGGGCTGCTCGGCGACGTGCTCGCGGCGGTCTGGGAATGCCCGAAGCCGGTGGTGGCCCGGGTCGCCGGGCCGGCGCGGGCCGGCGGGCTGGGCCTGATCGCGGCGGCCGACCTGGCGATCTGCGCGCAGGAGGCGACGTTCGCGTTCACCGAGGTGCGGATCGGGGTGATCCCGGCGGTGATCTCGGCGACCGTGCTGCCCCGGCTGGCGCCCCGGGCCGCCGCCGAGCTGTACCTCACCGGTGACACTTTCGACGGGCGGCGGGCCGCCGAGATCGGCCTGGTCACCACGGCCGTGCCGGCGGACGGCCTCGACGCGGCGGTGGCGCGGGCCTGCGCCTCGCTGGTGCGGGGGGCGCCGCACGCGCTGGCCGGGGCGAAGGAACTGCTGCGCCGCCCGCCGGCGGCCGACCTGCGGGCCGGGATCGCCGAGCTGGCCGCCCTGTCGACCGGATACTTCCTGTCCGACGAGGGGCGCGAGGGCGTGCTGGCGTTCCGGGAGAAGCGCGACGCGAGCTGGGTGCCGACGGACTGACCGGTTGCCGGGTCGGCGGGCCCGCCGGTTTCCAGGCCCGCCGGTTTCCGGGCCCGGGCGCGGGGAAGCCGGTCACGGCTGGCCGACCACCTGCCGTCGGTCGCTGCCGCCGCTCACCAGCCGAACACGCAATGCGGTCGACCCGCAACGGAACGGAACGAATCGGTCGGACGAGCCGGGCGGCGGCGCAGGGGACGTACTCTTGGCGGACGCCGTCGGACAGGGGGTGCGGGTGCGAAGTCGGGCAGTTGTCGCGGCCGGTGTCGTCATCGCCGTGGTCGCCGTGGTGGGAATCTGGCTCGTCGTCCGGCAGGCCGGCGGGCAGCTGCGCCTGCCCCTGTCCCTGACCAGCCGCACCTGCACGGTCCAGGCCGACGGCCAGGTGCGCCTGGACGCCGACCAGATGGCCAACGCCGCCACGATCGCCGCGATCGGCGTCCAGCGGAAGATGCCCGAGCGGGCCGTGGTGGTCGCCCTCGCGACGGCCTACCAGGAGTCGGGGCTGCGCAACCTCTCCGGCGGCGACCGGGACTCGCTGGGCCTGTTCCAGCAGCGACCGAGCCAGGGCTGGGGCACCGAGACACAGATCGCCGACCCCCGGTACGCGACCAGGAAGTTCTACGCCGCGCTCAAGCGGGTGCGCGGCTGGGAGAAGATGCGGGTCACCGACGCGGCGCAGAAGGTGCAGCGCTCGGCGTTCCCCGAGGCGTACCAGAAGTGGGCGGACGAGTCGCAGGTGCTGACCCGGGCGCTGCTCGGTGAGGCGACCGGCGCGGTGGCCTGCACGGTCGGCTCGACGCCGGCGATGCGGGGCACGGCCGCCGCCGCCGCGCTGACCCGGGGCCTGAGCCTGGACTGGGGGCTGCCGGAGGCGGCGTCCCCGGCGGAGCTGACCGGCCTCGCGGTGCCGGCCGACGACCGGCGCGACGGCTGGCGGTACGCGCACTGGCTGGTCTCGCACGCCTCCGACCACGGCGTGAAGCGGGTGCGCTTCGCCGGCCTGGAGTGGACCGCGAAGGGCGGCACGTGGAGCCGGGTGGCCGACGCCTCGGCGACCGACGAGCAGGTGCTCGCCGAGGTCTTCGCCGACGCCTGAGTCGCCTCGGCACTCAGCCCTCGCGCCCTCGTTCTCTCCACCGACAGTTACCGCGCAATCCTCTATATCCGGCAAATGCCCAGCAAAGAGCACCTGATATCACTCTCCGCGATCGACCGACTGCCAACGGCCAACCGGGCTCTTGACACTGCCGGGCGCGCTCCGTACCCGCCCGAGCGGTCGCAGTAGCATCGGCGTGGCTGTGCCAGAGATAGTTTCACCTCATGGGGAGGGGTACGACGCGGTGTTCGATTACGACGGCCGGACCGGCTACGAACCGATCAGCGACACCGACCGCAAGGAGTTCCACGAGCAGGGCTTCCTCCTGCTGCGGAACGTGCTGACGGAGGACCACCGGGCTGCCCTGGAAGAGGCCGTCGACCGCGTGTACGCGGAGGAGAAGGCCAAGGGCACCACCACCAAGGACGGCACCCTGCACCTGCTGGGATTCCTGGAGCGCGACGAGCTCTTCGGCCAGCTGCTGACCCACCCGATCGCCTTCCCGTACATGTGGGGGCTGGCCGGGTGGAACATCTACACCCACCACAACCACCTCGACGTCACCCCGCCGGCGGCGGAGCCGGAGAAGCCGTACTGGGGATGGCACCAGGACGGGTACCGGCAGAACTCCGACCCGGAGACGATGGACCCGAACCTGCCCCGGCCGATGTTCTCGCTGAAGGTGGCGTACGTGCTCTCCGACCTGTCGGAGACCGGCCGCGGCGCCACCAAGGTGATCCCGGGCAGCCACCTGTGGAACTCGCTGCCCCGCCCGGCGGACCTGACGGTGCACAACCCGGACCCGGAGGGCACGGTGGAGATCACCGCGAACCCGGGCGACGCGTTCATCTTCGACCGCCGCCAGTGGCACTCCCGATCGACGAACCTGTCGAACATCACCCGCAAGATGCTCTTCGTGGGCTACACGTACCGGTGGATCCGCCCGCTGGACGAGCTGCACATCGACCCCGAGGGCGAGTGGTGGGCCAACCGCACGCCGGTGCAGCGCCAACTCTGCGGCGAGGGCACCCACACCGCCAACTACTGGGGCATCAACTGGAACGGGTACGTCGACGACGAGATCCCGCTCCGCAAGGAGCTCAAGGAGCGCGGCCTGCTCGACCGCAGCATCCCCTGGCTCCGCTGACGATGTAAGGAAGGGCCCCCTGTTAACGCTTTCTGCATAGCAGGGGGCCCTTCTCAACGCCCGGGTGCGGCGGTCCCCAGCGGAGCTGAACGCGGTCGAGCTGAACGTGCGGCGGCGCCGGGGCGGTCAGGCGTCCGGTGTGGCGAGCCGGCGCTCGACCTTCCGCCGGAGCGGCTCGGGCAGGCCGGGGACGTCGAGCAGCCGGGGCAGCAGCTCCGGCTCCAGGGTGGTCGCCCGGAACACCTCACCGACGGTCACCCCGTGCACCGGCCGCTCCACCACCTCCACCGGGTCGCCCGCGCCGACCTCGCCCTCCCGCAGCACCCGCAGGTACGCCCCCGGGGCGGCCCGCGCCGTGAACCGCTTGGTCAGGTCCGGTACGCCCCAGAACCCGGCGAACGTCACGCACGGCGTGCGCGGCTTGGTCACCTCCAGCAGGGCCGACCCGATCTGCCACCGCTCGCCGACGACCGCCCCGGTCACGTCCACCGCGTACGTGGTCAGGTTCTCGCCGAACGCCCCCGGCCCGATGTCGCGGGCCAGCTCGGCCGCCCACCACGCCGCGTCCTCCTCGGCGTACGCGTAGACCGTCTGGTCGGGCCCGCCGTGATGGGCCCGTTCGCCGATGAAGTCGCCGGCCACCCCGTCGACGCGCAGCAGCACCGGCCCGTCCACCGGCCGCTTGTCGATCCCGCTGCGGCCGCTCGCGTCGCCCGCCCACTCCGCCTCGGTCATCACACCGAGGTTCACCGTCACCAGCCTGCCCGTCATGGCGTCAGCCTACGGCGACATCGCGGCCCGCCAATGCCCCGCCCGACCCAGGCCCGCCGACCCCCGCCCGACGCGGCCCGCTCCGCCCGACGGGGTGTGAGAAGGGGCCCCTTCTCGACAGAATGCGTTAACAAGGGGCCCCTCCTTGCACACCTCAGCCCTTGACGGCGCCCGCCACCAGGCCGGAGACCATCCGGCGCTGCACCAGCAGGAAGAAGATGATCACCGGCAGGGTGAACAGCGTCGAGGCCGCCATCACCGGCCCCCAGGCGGTGTCGTCGCGGCCGAAGAAGAACGTCATCGCCACCGGCAAGGTGTACCGGTCCTGGTCGTTGACGAAGGTCAACGCGAAGATCAGCTCGTTCCAGGCGGTGATGAAGGAGAAGATGCTGGTGGCCACCAGGCCTGGCGCGACCAGCGGGAACAGGATGCGGCGGAAGGTCTGCGCGCGGCTCGCGCCGTCGATCGCCGCAGCCTCTTCCAGTTCCTTCGGCACGGCGGCCACGAAGCCGCGCAGCATCCAGACCGCGAACGGCAGCGAGAAGCCGAGGTACGTCAGGATCAGGCTGGGCAGCGTGTTGTAGAGGCCCAGCCGCTGGATCATCAGGAACAGGGGGATGACCAGCGCCTCCAACGGGATCATCTGCACGACCAGCAGCATGATCAGGAAACTGGTGCGCAGCTTGAACCGGAACCGGGCCACCGCGGTCGCCGCCAGCAGCGCGACCAGGCCGCTGAGCACCACGGTCGACACCGCCACGAGCACGGAGTTGAGGAAGAAGTCCAGAAACGTCACGCCGGGGATGAGGTTGCCGGTGAGGATCTCCCGGTAGTGCTCCAGCGTCGGCGCGGTCGGCACCGGCCGGGGCGTGGCCGAGAATATCTCCCGGTTCGGCTTGAGCGACGTCGCGATCATCCAGTAGACGGGGAACGCCGCGAAGAGCGCCACCAGCAGGCCCGCGCCGTTGAGGGCGACCCGCTTCACCACCGCGCCGCGCTTCACGACTCCTCCTCCTGCTTGAGCACCATCCGCACGTAGAGGCCGGTCACCACCAGCAGGATCAGCGTGAGGAGGACGGCGATCGCCGCGCCCAGGCCGTACTTGGGGGGCGGGGAGAACGCCTCGGCGTACGAGTAGATCGACAGCATGAACGTCGGCCGGTCCTGGGTGCCGCCGGCCAGCACGAACTGCTGGGTGAACACCTTGAAGTCCCAGATGGTGGAGAGCACCACGAGGATGCCGAAGACGGGCCGCAGCAGCGGGAAGGTGATCTTCCAGAAGACCTTCCACGGGCCGGCCCCGTCGACCCGGGCGGCCTCGTGCAGCTCGCTCGGCACGCTCTTCAACCCCGCCAGCACGCTCACCGCGATGAACGGGAACGAGTGCCAGACCACCACGAGGGTGAGGATGGCGAAGAACATCAGCGGCGAGTTGAACCAGCCGTACCCGGTCCAGTCGGTGTGGCCGAACAGCGCGTTCGACAGCCCGTCGGGCAGGGCGTTGAACAGCCAGGTGACCAGGCCCGAGGTGTCGTCGAACAGCCACTTCCACACGATGGTGCCGGTCAGGGCCGGGGTGGCCCAGGCCAGCATCACGCAGCTGGCCACGAAGGTGGCCATCCGCCTGCCGAGCCGGTTGAGCAGCAGCCCGACCAGTGTGCCGAGGATCATCGTGAGAGCGACGTTGGCCACGGCGAAGAGCACCGTGTTGCGCAGCACCGTGCGGAAGAACGGGTCGCCGAGGATCTCGGCGTAGTTACCGAGCCCGACCCACGGCCATTCCCGGTCGCCGCGCAACTGCCGGACGTTGTCGAGCCGGAAGAAGGACATCGCCACGACCTGGCCGAGGGGCCACAGCAGCAGGACGCCGATGATCACCAGGCAGGGCAGGAGCAGCAGGTAGGGCAGGCGGTCGACCCGGCGACGCCGCCGCGCGGGGGTCTCCCGCGCGGCGGGCGTCTCCGGCGCCTGGGTCAGCGTGGTCACTTCGCGTTGAGGATGCTTTCCATCTCGGCGGCCGCGTCGGCGGTGGCCTGCTCGACCGTCTTCTGACCCTTGATGACCGAGCTGTTCATGGCCTGGGTCACCGTCTTGGTGCGGCTGGCCTCGACCCACTTCGGGGTGAGCGGGGTCAGCCTGGTGTTCTGCAACGAGGTGGCGAACGCCGCCATGATCTTGTCGTTGGCGTACTCGCCGCCGCCGACGAGGTCGGAGTAGACCGGGAAGAAGCCGAGGCTGCTGGCGAACTCCTTGTCCTTCTGCTTGCTCAGCAGCACAGTCAGGTAGTCCCAGGCGAGGTCCTGCTTCTTGCTGTCCTGCCACAGTGCGATGTCGGAGCCGCCGGCGAAGGCCGGGGCCGGTTTGCCGTCCGGGCCGGGGATGGGGAAGGTGCCCCAGACCTTCTCGATCTCGGGGTTGTCCTTCTTGATGGCGCCGGCCTGCCAGCTGCCGGCGAAGGCCATGGCCGCCTTGCCGGTGGCGAACTGGGTGCGGGCGTCGATCTCGTTCCAGCCGGCGGCGGCGGGCGGGGCGACCTTGTGCACGGTGACGAGGTCGGTCCAGAACTTGACCGCCTGCTGGGCCTGCGGGGTGGTGTAGCCGGACTTCCAGGTGTCGCCCTGCTGGGTGGCGATCTCGCCGCCCGCGCCCCAGAGGAACGAGTAGAACGGCAGTTCCGAGTTGCCCGGCAGCGCGATGCCGTAGGTGCCCGGCTTCTTGGCCTGCACGGCCTTGGCGGCGGCGACCAGCTCGTCCCAGGTCGTCGGCGGCTTGACGCCGGCTTCGGCGAACCAGTCGGTGCGGTAGTACAGCGCGCGGACGCCGGCGTACCACGGCACGCCGTACTGCTTGCCGTCGAGCTGGGCGTTGCGGACGAGGTCGGGCAGGATGTCCTTGCCCTCGGGCCAGGCGGCGAACTTGGCGGTGACGTCGGCGAGCGCTTCCTGGTCTGCCCAGCCCTGGGTCTCGGTGTTGCCGAGCTCGGTCACGTCGGGGCCTTCGCCGCCCGCGAGGGCCGCCTGGAACTTCTTCGGCGCCTCGAGCCAGGGGATGTACTGGACGACGACGTCGGTGTCGGGGTGCTTCTTCTTGAACTCGGTTTCGACGCCGTCGAGGAACGCGGTCTGCGCCTCGCTGCCCTCGCCCATCATCCAGACCGTCAGCTTGCCGTTGTCGGCGGCCGCGTCGTCGCCCGAGCCACCACATCCGACAAGCACCATCGCGGCCGACGCCACCACGGCGGTGACCGGGGCCAGCCGTTTCCACCTGTTCACGCCACATCTCCCTCGCGCCGTCCTGGCACTAACCTTCTCTGCCGCACCCTAGTAGGAAAAATTCCTTTACGACAGGGGTCGGACGGGGGCGAGGCGACCGTACCGCAGGCGAGAGACCCGGGGGCAGCCCGACATCAGGGCAAAACCGGGCGTACACACGCGAACGGGCGCCCGACCGCGGAGGTCGGACGCCCGTTCGTACGCTGCGGGGTGCTTACCGGTGGGTGACGCTGCGGCGACGGCCCACACCGGCGACCAGGGCCACGGCGATGGCAGCCAGCACGACCTGGACCAGCAGCTCCGCCCAGTCGACGCCGGCGGTCTCGGTGGCGATGCCCATGGCCCGGGCGAGCACGGTGCCGAGCAGGGCGGCGCCGACGCCGATCAGCATGTGCAGCCAGATCGGCATGTTCTGCCGACCCGGGACGACCAGGCGGCCCAGAGCGCCGACGATGAGACCAACGACGATGGCGGTGATGATGCCCCAAACGGTGAACTCCATGGTCGCCCTCCTCCTCAAGAAGTGTCACAACGGCGGGTTGAAGCTGTCGTGACCGCTAAGTTCCCGAGGGCCCGAAAATCCAAACCCGGGCGTGGCACCGCGCCCTGGCGCGCAACGAGAAATCACCTGCCGTACGCCCGCGGACGCGGTCGGCTCGGCACGGATCCGCTCCGCGCCGAGCCGACCGTGGCTCACTTCTTGCCGGCGGCCTTGCCGTCGCCGGAGTCGGACGAGAGGGCGGCGATGAACGCCTCCTGGGGGACCTCGACCCGGCCCACCATCTTCATCCGCTTCTTGCCTTCCTTCTGCTTCTCCAGCAGCTTGCGCTTGCGGCTGATGTCACCGCCGTAGCACTTGGCGAGCACGTCCTTGCGGATCGCCCGGATGGTCTCCCGGGCGATCACCCGGCTGCCGATGGCCGCCTGGATCGGCACCTCGAACTGCTGACGCGGGATCAGGTTGCGCAGCTTCGCCGCGATGGTGACGCCGTAGTTGTACGCCTTGTCCTTGTGCACGATGGCGCTGAACGCGTCCACCGGCTCGCCGTGCAGCAGAATGTCCACCTTCACCAGGTCGGACGCCTGCTCGCCGGAGGGCTCGTAGTCCAGGGAGGCGTACCCCTTGGTGCGGCTCTTGAGCTGGTCGAAGAAGTCGAAGATGATCTCGGCCAGGGGCAGGGTGTAGCGCAGCTCGACCCGGTCGGCGGAGAGGTAGTCCATGCCGAGCAGGCTGCCCCGGCGGCCCTGGCACAGCTCCATGACCGCGCCGACGTAGTCGTTCGGGGTCAGGACGGTGGCCCGCACCACCGGCTCGTACACCTCGGCGATCCTGCCGGTGGGGTACTCGCTCGGGTTGGTCACCACCAGTTCCTGGCCCTCCTCCGTGATGGCCCGGTAGACCACGTTCGGCGCGGTGGAGATCAGGTCGAGGTTGTACTCCCGCTCCAGCCGCTCCCGGATGATCTCCAGGTGCAGCAGGCCGAGGAAGCCGCAGCGGAAGCCGAACCCGAGCGCGCCCGAGGTTTCCGGCTCGTAGTCCAGCGCGGCGTCGTTGAGCTTGAGCTTGTCCAGCGCCTCGCGCAGGTTGGGGTAGTCGGACCCGTCGATCGGGTAGAGGCCGGAGTAGACCATCGGCTTCGGGTCCTTGTAGCCGCCCAGGGCCTGCGTCGCGGGTCGGGTGTTGATGGTGACGGTGTCACCGACCCGGGACTGGCGGACGTCCTTCACGCCGGTGATCAGGTAACCCACCTCGCCGACGCCGAGCGCGTCGGCCTTCACCATCTCCGGGGAGATGACGCCGATCTCCAGCAGCTCGTGGACGGCGCCGGTGGACATCATCTTGATCCGGTCCCGGGCGCTGATCCGGCCGTCGATCACCCGGACGTAGGTGACCACGCCCCGGTAGACGTCGTACACCGAGTCGAAGATCATCGCGCGGGCGGGCGCGGCGGCGTCGCCGACCGGCGGGACGAACTGCCGCACGATCTCGTCGAGCAGGTACGGCACGCCGTCGCCGGTCTTGCCGGAGACCCTGATGCAGTCCTCCGGGTCGCCGCCGATCAGGTGGGCCAGCTCCTCGGCGTACTTCTCGGGCTGGGCGGCCGGCAGGTCGATCTTGTTGAGCACCGGGATGATCTTCAGGTCGTTCTCGAGCGCCAGGTAGAGGTTCGCCAGGGTCTGCGCCTCGATGCCCTGGGCGGCGTCGACCAGCAGCAGCGCGCCCTCGCAGGCGGCCAGGGACCGGGACACCTCGTACGTGAAGTCGACATGACCCGGGGTGTCGATCATGTTGAGGACGGCCTGCTCGCCGGCCCGGTCGCCCTCCCGGATCGTCCACGGCATCCGCACGGCCTGGCTCTTGATGGTGATGCCGCGCTCGCGCTCGATGTCCATCCGGTCCAGGTATTGCGCGCGCATCTGCCGGGGGTCGACCACGCCGGTGAGCTGCAACATCCGGTCGGCCAGGGTCGACTTCCCGTGGTCGATGTGGGCGATGATGCAGAAGTTCCGGATGCGCGCCGGGTCGGTGGCACCAGGAGCGTTCGCGCCGGAATCGAGCGTCGGTGGCACATCGGTCCGTTCTGGTCGGCTGACGTGAGCGGGCCGGCGTGGACGCCAGCCCCCTCTATGCTCCCACGTCGCCCCGGCGGCGGTCGGATCACTCCTCCCGGCGTCCCACCGGCCGCCGGCCCCTGCCCCCGCCCGTCACTCCTGCGGGGCTGTCACTCCCCCAGGGCCCGTCACTCCTGCGGGGCCTCGACGAACAGCGCGGCGAGCTTCGGCAACTGGCGACGGGCCTCGTCCTCGTCGTCGAAATCCCAGAACTCGCCCAGCTCCGGGTAAGGGACCTGCTCCACCGGCGGCAGCTCGGCGGCGGTCGCCTTCCGGTACGCCTCCTGGGCGACCGTCAGCATCGCCTCGGCCTCGAACTCCTCGCCGGTGTGCGCCGCCTGACGGATCTTCGGCAGCTCGGCCAGCGAGTCCGGGTCGGCCACGGCACGGGCGAAGACCTGCCGACCCTGGGTGATCAGCCAACCCCGGAAGTACTCGAACCCGTCGTCGGACGCGCCGCCGTTGATCAGGTAGGCGGCGCCCCAGAGCTCGGCCCGGTAGGACGCCGCCAGCACCCGGCGCTGGTGCCGCGCGTACCCGATGATGTCGGCGGCGTCGCGCTCGGCCAGCAGCGCGACCGCCCGCGCGGCGACCGTGCCGGCCGCACCGCCCCCGCCGGCCCGGGCCCGGTCGATCAACTGCCAGAAGTCGTCGGTCCTCATGGTCTCGCAGTCTGGCAGAGCCGTCCGACGCCGGCGGGCGACACGGTACGGCGGGAGCGGGCGGAGTGGGGCAGCATGGGCGGGTGACCCCGTTCTCGCCACCCCCGGTGTCGTACGACGCCACCGCCAGCCGGCCCGGCTGGGCGGAACTACCGGCGGCGCTGCGGGCGGCGGTGATCGCCCGGCTGGGCGCGCCGGTGTCGGTGGCCCGGGTGGCCGGCGCCGGGTTCACCCGGGGCTTCGCCGCCGTGCTGGAGTGCGCCGACGGCCGGCGCGTGTTCGTCAAGGCGGCGTCGCTGACCGAGCAGCGTCACCTCGTCGACTGGTACGCCCGGGAGGCCGCCGTGCTCGACCGGCTCCCCGCCGGCCTGCCGGTCCCCCGCCCGCGCTGGACGGTCGCGGCGGCCGGCTGGTACGCCATCGGCCTGGACGCCATCGACGGCCGGACGCCCGCGCTGCCCTGGACCCGCGCCGATCTCGACGCCACCCTGGCCGGGTACGCCGAGGTGGCGGCGGCCCTCGCCGACCCGCCGCCCGAACTGGTCGCGCTCGGCCTGCCCCGACTGGCCGACCTGGCCCGGGAGGACATCCTCTGGTGGGGTGAGGTGGCCGCCGGCCGGGAGCCGACCCCGGACCTGCCGCCCGGGGCGCGAAGTCGGCTGTCCGAGCTGGTCGCGCTGGAGTCCCGCCTACCCGGGTACGCCGAACACGGCGGCCTAGCCCACGGCGACCTGCGACTGGACAACGTGCTCGTCGACCCGGCCGGGCGGGCCTGGTTCTGCGACTGGAACTGGCTCTGCCACGGGCCGGCCTGGTTCGACCTGGTCAGCCTGCTGATCACCGCCCACGCCAGCGGCCTGGACGCCGACGCGCTCTTCGCGGGGCATCCGGCGGCTGGCGGGGCACCCCTGGACGCCCTCGACGTGACGCTCGCCGCGCTCTCGGGATACCTGCTCACCTCGGCGTCCTCCGGCCCCACGGACGCGTCCCCGCACCTGCGGGCCCACCAGCGCTGGAGCGGTGCGCAGGCCCTCGGCTGGCTCGCTGCCCGGCAGGGGTGGGACCTCGCCACCTGACCGGGGCGGGCGCACCGCCGGGACCGGGGCGGGCCTCGCCGGCCGGACAGGCGTGGGACCTCGCCGGCCGGCGTCGAGGACCGGCGGATGGCGGAGGGCCGTTTTGGCTCGTCCCGGCGGACCTGGTAGCCTGGCTCTTCGCGCAGCGACGACGCATTCTCGTCGCGCGTACAAGCAGACCAACCCGAGCTATCAAGACGAGGCTGTCGCGTGGCGAACATCAAGTCCCAGATCAAGCGCAACCGGCAGAACGAGAAGCGCCGGCTGCGTAACAAGTCGGTCAAGTCGTCGCTGAAGACCGCCATCCGGAAGTTCCACGAGGCCGCTGAGGCCGGCGACGCCGAGAAGGCTGCCGCTCTCATGCAGGACGCCTCGCGCAAGCTGGACAAGGCGGTCAGCAAGGGCGTGATCCACTCCAACCAGGCGGCCAACCGCAAGTCGGCGATCGCCAAGCGCGTGGTCTCACTCTCCGCCTGACGCGGCGAACACAGACCTGGCCGGAAGCCCCGGGATCCCCGGGGCTTCCGGCTTTCCGCGTGCCCGGATACTCCACCAGGTCGGATCTCGCGTGACCTGGTTTCGCGTGACCTGGTTTCGCGTGGCCGGATCTCGCCGGTCTGCCGCAGGGTAGCGCTGCCATGTCGGCGACATGGGGCCTTCCGGCACCGCTGATAGCGCCATGTCGGCGACATGGAGTCGATCACCCGGCCACCACCGGCCCAACGAGGATCGTGCGTCCCGGGGCGGAAGCCGGATCAACCGCCGGGTCGGTTCTCCTCCACGCGGGGCTTCGACTCAAATCCGACGAACTCGGAGCCGACAAACTCGGAGCCGACGAGGGCGCCGGGGTCCATGCCCGGCGTCCCGCGCTGTCCACCGGCACGTACGCCGCTGATGGCGACCCGGCCCCGGGCACCGGTCGCGCCCGCGTGGCCGCCGGCACTGCGCACAGTGGCACCGGCACTCCGGCCCGGAGCACCAGCACTGCCGGACGGGGCAGCCACACTCCGCACCGTGGCGCGGCCGACAACGGGCTCCAGCTGCCGGCGAAAGCGATCCCGTTCCTGCTCGGGCACCAGGGCGGCCGTCCGGACCACCACCTCGGCCACCATGTCGTTGAGCTTGACCATCACGGCCACGGCGGCGGGCAGGACGAGCACCGCCCACCAGGTCACCAGCTCGGCCAGGGCGAGCAGGGCGGCCAGCGATACGGCCCCCTCGAAGAAGAGGAAGCAGAGCACCCCGCCGGGGTTGACGAACCGCAGGCCGAGGGCCCGGGCGTAGAGGGGGCGGTACCGTTCCTCCTCGGTGGGCACGGTCGCCCACGACGCCCGGACCGGCCGGTTCACCGGGTGCCGCCCTGCCGGGCCGCAGCGACCGAGAACACGGCCCGTTCCAGGGCGTACGCCCGGTCGTCCGAGCCACCCTTGACCGCCGCGTTGCACTCGGCGGCTGCCTGCATCGCCCGTACCAGCCCCTCCGGCGTCCAGCCCCGGGCCCGCTGCTGGGCGCTCTTGATCTTCCAGGCCGGCATGCCGAGGCTGCTCGCCAGCTGGTACGGGTCGCCCCGCCCCGCCGCCGCGACCCGGGCAACGGTGCGGACCCCGTCGGCCAGCGCGTCGGCGATCGGGACCGGGTCGACGCCGACGTGCAGCGCCCAGCGCAGCGCCTCGAGCGCCGCCGGGACGTCGCCGATCATGGTGGCGTCCGCGACGGTGAAGCCGCTCACCTCCACCCGCCCCTTGTAGTAGCGGGCCACGGTGTCGGCTCCGATCCGGCCGTCGGTGTCGGCGACCAGTTGCGAGCAGGCGGCGGCGAGCTCACGCAGATCGGTGCCGACCGCCGCGATGAGGGCCTCCGCCGCGTCGTCGGTGCACCTGCCGCCGGCCCGGCGGACCTCGTCGCGGACGAAGGCCACCCGCTCGCGGTGCCCCTTGAGCTTCGCCGCCGGCACCACGGTCGCGCCGGTCGCGCGCAGCCCGTCCGCGAACGCCTTGCCCTTGGCCGCCCCGAGGTGCAGCACCACGAGGTGGACCTCGGGGTCGGGGTTCTTCGCGTACGCCAGCAGGGCGGCGACCAGGTCCTTGCGGGCGTCCTGACCGGCGCGCAGGACCAGCACCCGCCGGCCGCCGAACAGCGACGGGCTGAGCATCTCGGCGATCTCGCCGACGGTCAGTGCGCCGGCCTGGTACTCCCGGACGTCCACCTCGGGGTCGACGGCGCGGACCCGGGCCACCGCTTCGGTCACCGCGCGCGTGGCGAGCAGCTCCTCGTCACCGAGGACCAGCAGAATGGGGGCGAGGTCGGGCGCGGTCACGCCGCCCATGTTCGCACGTCCGCTCCGCCACGCGTGCCTGCTCGTCGAGCCCCGTGACGCAGAGCCCGCACTCAACGCAAATCTAGACATTCAACGCTCTCCATCACCAATGCCACCAATACCTACGGGTCATCCCGGGCGTCGTCCGGGCGGCACGCCTCTGACCACCACGGCCATGCCGTCGTCGCCACCACGCACCACCGCCACGTCCCCGTCGGTGTCCGTGCGCAGCACCCGGGCCCCGCCCCGCACCAGCCTGGCGAGCACGGCCTCGTTCGGGTGCCCGTACGAGTTGTCGACCCCGACCGGCACCAGCGCCACGCTCGGCCGGACGGCGTCCAGGAACGCCGGCTCCTGGTAGGCCGACCCGTGGTGGGCGACCTTCAGCACGTCGGCCCGTACGCCGTCGGGCGGCATGCGGTCGAGCAGCGCCCGCTGTTCCTCCGTCTCGGCGTCCCCGGCGAGCAGGATCCGCACCCCGGCAACCGTGGCGCGCAGCACCAGCGAATTGTTGTTCGGGTCGGACCGGGTGCCCCGCAGCGGGTACGGCGGCCCGAGCACGACCAGCTCCACCCCGCCGTCCCGGTACGCCCACCCGGCCGCGGCCGGAGCCACCGCCGCCCCGCCCGCCGCAGCGGCGGCCCGCACCAGGTCCCGCCCGGCGGCGGGCTCGGGCCACTGCGGGGTGCGTACCGCCGCGACCCGGCGCCCTCGGAACACCCCGGCGACCCCACCGGTGTGGTCGACGTGGAAGTGGCTGAACAGCAGCAGCGGCACCTCGCGTACGCCGAGCCGCCGCAGGCAGCCGTCCACCGCCGCCGGGTCCGGTCCGGCATCGACCACCACCGCCCGGCCGGCGGCCACCGGCAGCACCAGCGCGTCCCCCTGGCCCACCGCGCACGCCACCGCCACCCAGCCCTCCGGCGGCCAGCCGCCGGCGACGAGGCGGACCGGCAGGGTGCCGGCGACCACCGCGACGGCGACCACCGCCACCAACCGGCGCACCACCGGCCGCCGGGTGGCGATCAGCAGCGCCACTGTCAGCCCGGCCAGCAGCAGCGCGCCGGGCGCCCCGTCCGGCCAGGGCAGCGTGCCGGCAGGCAGCCGGGCACCGTAGCGGGCGACCGTGACCAGCCACCAGGCCGGCCAGCTCGCCAGCCACGCCGCGAACTCCGCACCTGGGGGCCAGGCCGGGGAGAGCACCGCCGCCGCCACGCCGAGCACCGTGGCGGGCGCGATCGCCGGGACGGCCAGCAGGTTCGCCGGGACCGCCACCAGGCTCACCGTGCCGGAGATCCCGGCGACCACCGGACCGCAGGCGAGCTGCGCGGCGGCCGGCACGGCCAAGGCCTCCGCGAACCCGGGCGGCACGCCCCTCCGGCGCAGCCCGTCGCGCCACCCGGGGGCGAGCAGCAGTAGCCCGGCCGTGGCCAGCACGGACAGGGCGAACCCCGGGTCGCCGGCCAGGTCCGGGTCGAACAGCACCAGCGCGGCCACCGCCGCGGCCAGCGCCGGCAGGGCCGCCCGGGGCCGGCCGGCGGCCAGCGCAGCGAGGCCGATCGCGCCCATGGTGGCGGCGCGCACCACGCTCGGCGAGGGGCGGACCAGGATGACGAACCCGACCAGGGCCAGTACGCAGAGCCCGGCGGCCAGCCGGGGACCGGCCCTGGCCCACCGGGCCAGCAGCAGCACCGCACCGACGACAATCGCCACGTTGCTCCCCGAAACAGCGTTCAAATGGGTCATTCCCGTCGTTCGGAAATCCTCCTCCACGGTCGGGAGCAGTCGGCTGGTGTCGCCGACCACGAGGCCGGGCAGCAGCCCGCCCTGCTCGTCGGGCAGCGGCTCGCAGGCGCGTTGCAGGCCGGCCCGGAGGGTGCCGGCGGCCCGCTGCGACCACGGCGGCGGCCCGTTCGGCGTCGGCGGGCCGCGCACCGTGAGCACCGCGGCGGTCAGATCGCCGCCGCGCGGCGCGCCGAGTCGCCCCTCGGCGGTGAGCCGCTGCCCGGGCAGCAGTGCCCGCCACGCCGGGTCGGTGGCGAGCAGCAGGACCCGCAGCGGTGCGGCGACGCGCGCACCGTCGGGCCCGGTCAGGGCGACCAGCTCGGCCCGTACCAGTAGGGTCGCGGGCCGACCCGCGACGCCCCGGATCGGGCGCGGGTCGTCCCGTACGACCAGGTCGGCACTGACCATGGCCCGTTCGTCGACGAGCGCTCGGACGGCGGGGGCGTCCCGGACGCCGAGCCGGGCGGCTGTCGCCGTCGCCCCGCACACCACGCCGAGCAGCACGGCCACGGCGATCCACCCGTGCCGCCGGACGGAGTCCGCCGGGCGCCCCAACCGGCCGAGCAGGTGCGCCGCGACGAGTGCGGCCAGCCCGGCCGCCCCGGCGGCGAGCAACGCCGCCGACCGGGCGCTCAGATGCAGGCTCGCCAGCGCGGCCAACCAGGCGGCCACGGCCAGCCCGGCCAGCCGCAGGTCAGGCCCGTCCACCGCACCGGCGATCCGGTCGACGGGCCCGTCGGGCGACCCCGCGCTCCCACTCACACCGTCACCAGTTCCTTGAGCTGCTCGTACCGGGAGTCGCCGATGCCCTCCACCTGGCGCAGGTCGCCCACCGAACGGAACCCGCCGGTGCGGTCGCGGTGGTCGAGGATGCGCTGGGCCAGCACCGGCCCCACCCCGGGCAGCGTGTCGAGCTGGGCGAGGGTGGCCGTGTTCAGGTTGATCGGCCCGGCGGGGGCCGCCGGACCCCCGCCGGCAGGCTGCCCGGGGACGGCCGGGGCGGCACCGGGCTGGCCCGGCGGGGCGGTGACGCCGACCAGGATCAGCTCGCCGTCGACGACCTTGCGGGCCGGGTTGAGCAACGCCACGTCGACGCCGGGCAGCGCGCCGCCGGCCGCCTGCACCGCGTCGCCGACCCGCGCGCCCGCCGGCACCCGGACCAGCCCGGGGCGGCGCACTTTGCCGGCGACCGCCACCACCAACTCGCTGCCCGGGCTCGGGCCGGCGGCCGGCGCTCCGGCCTCCGGTGTCACCCCGTGGCCGGCGGCGGCGGACGGCTCGGCCCGGACCGGTTCGGCCTGCGGGCGGGAGCGCCACGCCCAGAAGCCGGCGGCGAGCACCACCGCGACGGCGACTGCCGCCAGCGCCCGCACTCCCCGCCGGCCGGGATCGAACGCGCCGGGCCCCGGCAGCCGCGACGGCCACGACCCGGACCCCGGATCGCCGTCGGGGCCGGGCATCGGCTCGCCGGTACGCGCCGGATCGTCGCCCGCGAGCAGCGCAGCCCGCCCCGGATCGTCGCCCCCGATCAGCGCAGCACGTGCCGGGCCGTCGCCCGGGAGCAGACCGGGGACGGGAGACGACGCGCGGGCGACCCGTCGCCCCGAGCCGGGGTGCCGCTCCCCCGGCCAGGGCACCGGCCGTTCGACCACCGGCTCACCGGCGAGCGGCCACCGGTCCTCAGGCGGCACCACGACGGCCCGCCCGCCCATCGGCCCCGGCCCCAGCGGCGATCCGGCCGCCTCGGGCCGCTCGACCGCCGGTGGCACGACCGGCGCAGCCGGCACGGCTGGGCGTACCGGGGTCCCAGCCGACGGCGGGCCGTCCGCCAACCATCGCAGCCGCCGCCGTACGACCGTCTCCTCGTCGTCTGACACGGCGCGAGGTTAGGCCGGGACGCGGACCTTCCGGGACCCGCCGATCGCCGACTGTGGACAAGGAGGACCCCTGTGGACAACCGCCTGATCATGCCCACCGTGTGCTACGGCGAGGCCACAACGTCCAAGGCCCGCCTCCTGAGCCCTCAGGGGGCAACAGCTCGGTCCACCGGGCGCCGCCCCGGCCCGGCCAGCGGCCCGGAACCGGCGGTCGGCCGTCGCGGCGCCGACCTCGTCGCCGGCGTCGCCGGCCACGGCGCGCACCCGTTACCCGGCGGGGTGCGCCCGGGCCCACTCCGTCGTCGCCGGGTCGCGTTCCAGCGCCACCACCGTGTCGCCGGGGGCGAGCAGCCGCTCGACGATCGCCCGGCCGATCCCCTGGCCCCCGCCGGTCAGCACGAAGGAGCCGCCCATCAGCGGGCCTCCGGCTCACCAGCCGAACCCACGCCGGCCCGGCCCGTGCCGGGACCCGCCTCGGCCGGGCCGGGGCGGCGGTGCACGACGACGCAGGCCAGCCCCGGGCCGGCGTGCGCCGCGACCACCGCGCCGGCCTCCGTGACGTACGCCGAGCGGACCCGGCCGCCGAGCCGGTCGGTGAGCGCGGCGAGGAGCTGTTCGGCGCGGTGCGGGGCGGCGAGGTGGTGCACGGCGAGGTCGACGTCGCTGTCGCCGGCCGCCTCGACGGCGAGGTCGACCAGGCGGGCCACGCCCCGGCTGGCGGTGCGCACCTTGTCCTTGAGCACGATCGCCCCGTCCGGCATGTGCATGATCGGCTTCACCGACAGGGCGGTGCCGAGCAGGGCCTCGGCCGCGCCGATCCGGCCGCCCCGGCGCAGGAACTCCAGCGTGTCGACGTAGAAGTAGATCGTGGTGCGGTCGATCGCGTCGGCCGCCGCGCGGCGTACCCCCGGAAGGTCGGCGCCCCCGGCGGCGGCCTCGGCGGCGGCGAGCGCCGGGAAGCCGAGGCCCATGCCGGTGGAGCGGCTGTCGACGACCGCGACCCGGTCGCCGCCGACCTCGGCGGCGGCCAGCCGGGCGGCCTCGACGGTGCCGGACAGCTCGGCCGACAGGTGCACCGAGACCACCGCGTCGGCACCGGCGTCGAGCAGCTCACGGTACGTCCGCGCGAACTGCTCCGGCGACGGCCGGGAGGTGCTGACCGAGACCCGCCGGCCGCTGAGTGCCCGGGTGGCGTCGTCGGGGAACGTCTCGACGCCCTCCAGCCCCTCCGCGCCGTTGAGCACCACGGTCAGCGGGACGACGGTGAGCCGGCGCTGACGCACCAGCTCGGGCGGAAGGTAGGCGGTGGAGTCGGTGACGACCGCGACGGGCATTCCGGCACCGTAGCCGATGCGGGCTCGAACCGCCGGGGCCACCTGGCCCGACTGCCCCGGACGCCGCCGGCTCAGACCGCCTCGGCCGCCGCCGGTGCGCCCAGCACGCCGACGTTGTGCGCGCGCAGATGCCAGCCCCGCACGCCGCTGTCGCGCAGCTCGGTCCAGTGGCAGTTGCGCAGGGAACCGATCGCCCGCAGCACCGCATGATCCCAGCCGAGCAGGTGTCCGCAGCCCTGCCGGGCCGCGCCGCCGTGGGTGGCGACCACGATCGTCCCGCCGGGCGCGGCGTCGGCCGCGTCCTGCAGGGCGGCACCGACCCGTTTGCCGAGATCGTCGAGGCTCTCGATGTCGGCACCCGGGTCGGGGTCCCCGGCCCGCCAGCGGGCGTGCTCGTCGGGGTGGCGCCGCGCCGCCTCGGTGAGCTCCAGCCCCTGCCACCGCCCGAAGTGCCGCTCGCGCAGCCGGGCGTCGGCGCGCACCGGCAGGCCGGTGAGCGCGGCGAGGGCCGCGGCGGTGTCAGCGGCACGGCGCAGGTCGCTGGCCACGATCGCGTCGGGGCGCAGCGCCGCGAGCAGCGGCGCGGCGGCGGCGGCCTGCTCGCGGCCGAGGTCGTTCAGCGGTACGTCGGTCTGGCCCTGTACCCGGCTCGCGGCGTTCCAGTCGGTGTTGCCGTGCCGCCAGACGATCAGTCGGGTCATTCGGCCGGTGCGGTGCCGGCGGTGGCGTCGGCCTCGACCAGGTCCCGGTCGACGAACGGGATCTGCGGGCAGTCCTTCCAGAGCCGGTCGAGGGCGTAGAACTCGCGCTCCTCGGTGTGCTGGACGTGGACCACCATGTCGACGTAGTCGAGCAGCACCCAGCGCCCGCCCCGCTCGCCCTCGCGCCGGACCGGCTTGGCCTTCTCCGGCAGCTCCAGCAGCCGCTCCTCGATGGCGTCGACGATGGCCAGCACCTGACGCTCGTTGGGGGCGGCGGCGAGCAGGAACGCGTCGGTGATGGCGAGCTGGTCACCCACGTCGATGATGACGATGTCCTGCGCCTTCTTGTCGGCCGCGGCCTGGGCGGCGGCCATCGCCAGCTCGTGAGCGCGTTCGGAAACTGTCACCGTTCTCCTTCGATCAACCGTGCGACCCTCCAAGCGTCTCACACCCGGCGACGTGACGACCTGTCGGTTCTGGCCGGTTTCCGGGACGAAACACCCTGTATCCGGCGCGATTACCGCTGATAGAGCCGCCGTTTCGCGATGTACTGCACCACACCGTCGGGCACCAGGTACCACACCGGTTCGCCCCGGGCCACCCGGGCGCGGCAGTCCGTCGACGAGATGGCCATCGCGGGCACCTGCACCAGGCTCACCGTGTCGGCGGGCACGTGCTCGTCGGTCAGCTCGAACCCGGGGCGGGTGACGCCGATGAAGTGGGCCAGCGCGAAGATCTCGCCGAGATCCTTCCAGGACAGGATCCGCTCCAGCGCGTCCGCCCCGGTGATGAAGTACAGCTGCACCTTCGGCCCGTACTCGGCGTGCAGGTCGCGCAGCGTGTCGACGGTGTAGGTCGGCCCGCCCCGGTCGATGTCGACCCGGCTGACCTGGAACCGCGGGTTGGACGCGGTGGCGATCACCGTCATCAGGTAGCGGTCCTCGGCCGGGGTGACCGGCTGGTCCGTCTTCTGCCACGGCTGCCCGGTCGGCACGAAGACGACCTCGTCCAGCCCGAACCGGTCGGCCACCTCGCTGGCCGCGACCAGGTGACCGTGGTGGATCGGGTCGAACGTGCCGCCCATGATCCCGACCCGCCGGATGTCTTCCCGCACCCGGAGATCGTATGCGGGCCCCGACCGGTGCCGGCCCCGACCCTGGTCGCGGACGCGACCCGGGCCGGGGAGGTGCCGGAAACGGGGCGGATCAGGCCGAGGCGGCGGCCACGGCGGTGCGGGCCACCAGTGCGCGGCGCAGGTCGTCGTCTGCGTCGGTGACCACGCGGCGCAGGCCGGGCGTGACGTCGTCGCGGGCCAGCAGCGCCGCGGCCAGCTCCCGGGTGCGCTGCGCCACGGCGTAGCGGGGGTAGGCGTCGGCCGCCACCTGGTCGGCTACCCAGGGGGTACGTCTCCGCGCCGCCGCCGGCATGTCGGCGAAGTACCGCTCGACGTACGGCCGGGTCAGCTCGGCCTGCTCGGGCTGCCAGAACCCCTGCGCGGCGGCCTCGACCAGCCGGTTGGACAGCTCGGTGTTGCGCACCACGATCTCCCACGCCGCCGCCTTCGCGCCCGGGTCGGGCAGCGCGGCCCGGCACCGGGCGGCCCGCTCGGCGCCCGTGGCGCTCGGGTCGGCCGCCGCCTCGGTGGCGATCTCGGCCTCCCCGGCCGCGCCGAGCACCACCAGCCGGCCGAGCAGCGACCAGCGCAGCTCGGTGTCCACGGCCAGCCCGGCGGGGACGCCCTCGCCGGCCAGCCAGCCGGCGAGCAGGCCGGCGTCGGTGCTGGCGCCGATCAGAGCCCGGGCGGCGGCGAGCTGCCGCGACCCGCCCGGCTCGGCGGCGGCGAGCAGCCGCTGGCAGGCCCCGGCGAGCCGGAGCAGCGCCGCGTCCCGGGCGAGGGGGTCGAGGTACCGGTCGACCAGCGGCCGGACGGCGCGCAGCACGTCCTCCACGATGATCACCTCGGTCTCGCCGGGGAGCGCTGCGGCCACCAGCTCCACGAGGGCGACGACGGGCCGCTCGCCGTCGGTGGCCGCGTCCAGCCCCTCGCCCCACAGCAGGGCCCGGGCCAGCGGGTCGGCCAGGGCCGGCAGCACCAGCGGCACCGCGTCGACGGAGGCGGGATCGAGGCGGATCTTGGCGAAGGTGAGGTCACCGGCGTTGGGCAGCAGCAGCCGGGCGGGCGGCTGCCCGCGCAGTCCGGCGAGGACGGTCCGGCCGTCGTCGGCGTCCGGGTCGAGGTCGACCTCGTCGCGGGTGACCGTGCCGTCGGCGGCGTACCGGGCGACGCCGACGCGGTGCGGGCGCAGCACCGGGTGGCCCGCCGGGGCGGTCTGCACGATCGCCGCCTCCGCGTACCGGCCGTCGGCGTCGAGCGTCACGTCGACCCGCAGGGTGTTCACCTGGGCCCGGCGCAGCCAGCGCTCCGCCCAGCCCGACAGGTCCCGCCCGGCCGCGGCGGAGAGTGCGCCGAGCAGGTCGGCGAGGGTGGCGTTGCCGAACCGGTGCGCCGCGAAGTGGGCGTTCAGCCCGGCCAGGAACGCGTCGTCGCCGAGCCAGGCGACGAGCTGACGCAGGACGCTGGCGCCCTTGGCGTACGAGATGCCGTCGAAGTTGAGCAGCGCCAGGGCCGCGTCGGCGACCTCCTCGGGCGCGACGGGGTGGGTGGACGGGCGCTGGTCGGCGGCGTACCCCCAGCCCTTGCGGCGCAGGGCGAACGTCGTCCACGCCCGGTCGAACCGGGTCGCCTCGGCGGTGACCCGGGTGCCGAGGTACTCGGCGAACGACTCGTTGAGCCACAGGTCGTCCCACCAGCGCATGGTGACCAGGTCGCCGAACCACATGTGAGCCATCTCATGGGCGATGGTGGTGGCCCGCAGCTCGCGCTGGGTGTCGGTGACCGCCGACCGGAAGACGAGGTCGTCGCGGAAGGTGACCAGGCCCGGGTTCTCCATCGCGCCGGCGTTGAACTCCGGCACGAACGCCTGGTCGTACTTGCCGAACGGGTAGCGCTCGGCGAACAGCTCGTGGAACCGGTCCAGGCACTGCCGGGTGACGGTGAGGATCTCCTCGACGTCGGCGTCCAGGTGGGCGGCGAGGGAACGCCGGCACCAGACGCCCAGCGGGATGCCGTCGTGCTCGGCGCGACGCACGTGCCACGGCCCGGCGATCAGCGTGACGAAATAGGGGGCCAGCGGGGCCGTCGGGGCGAACTCCCAGCGCCCCGGCCGGGGCGTGGCGGCCAGCGCGCCGTTGGCGGCGACCGTCCACTGCGGCGGGGCGGTGACGGCGAGCCGGACCGGAGCCTTCAGGTCGGGCTGGTCGAAGGCGGCGAAGATGCGCTGCGCATTGTCCAAAAAGGACATGGCGTAGAGGTACGTCTCGTCGTCTGCGGGGTCGACGAACCGGTGCAGCCCCTCTCCGGTGTTCGAGTAGGCCATCTCGGCCTCGACGACCAGCGTGTTGGCCTCGGCGAGGCCGGTCAGCGGCAGCCGGTTGCCGGCGAGCGTGGCCGGGTCGAGGGGTCGCCCGTTCAGGCGCGCCCCCAGCAGCTTCGCGGGCAGCACCTCGACGAAGGTCTCCGCCCCGGGGGTCGCCCGGAAACGGATCGTGGCGTGCGAGCGGAACCGCTCGTCGCCTGCGGTCAGGTCGAGGTCCACGTGGTAGGACTCGACGGTAATCAACGCGCCACGCGCGGTCGCCTCTACACGGCTCAGGCTCGGCATCCGCTTATCCTGCCCGATGGGGAACCACACTCGTTTCCCGTCACGGCATGCGATGGAGGAAGCAACAATGGGTCAGCACCCCAAGGGCGACTTCGACCTGTCCCGGGCGGTCTGGCAGCGGGCCGAGGGCGACACCTCGGAAGGCGCGGTCGAGGTGGCCTTCGTCGACGACCTGATCGGCATGCGCAACTCCGCCGAGCCGGACGGCCCGGTGCTCGTCTTCACCCAGGCCGAGTGGGACGCGTTCGTCGCCGGCGCCCAGGACGGCGAGTTCGACCTGGACTGAACCGGCGGCTCGCCGGGCCGTGATCGTCTGCCGGCACCGGAGACGACATGCGGATGTGCGTCTCCGCGAACGGCAGACGATCACGGCTCGGCACCGAACCGCCCGTCAGTCGCCGTCGCCCCAGCCCAGGCCGCCGGGGCCCGGCGCATGGTGGAAGCCGGGGTGACCGGCCACGTCGGCGCAGCGCTCGCCGTCGGGGCCGACCGCCCCGCAGAACAGCCGCTCGGCCCGGTGCCAGGCGTCGGCCGGGGAGAACGCGGCGGCCCCGAGGGCCAGCTCGGGGCGCAGGGCGCTCAGCCCTTCGGCGTACGCCACGGCCAGCTCGCGGGCCAGGTCGGGCCCGGCGGCGGCGAAGCCGAGATGCACGGTGAACCAGCGCGGCGGCCGCTGCTCCCGGCGGGGCCGGGCGAGCAACGGCCGATCCGGCCCCCCGATGCCGGGCCGGCCCGCGCCCAGCGCGTCGACCGCCCGCCGCTGCCGCCAGTATCGCGACGCGTTCTCCCGCATGTGTCCTCCCCGTCGTGACTGCCCGGACGCCCCGGCCACCGGTGGTGGGGCGCCCCCGGACCGACCGGCCGCCGGCCCGTGCACCCAGCCAACCAGGTTCCCGCCGCCCTGGGAGGGGCCAGCCGGCGGTCGCCGCGCGGGCCGCGCAGCCCGCCGCCGCCCGGCAGGCGGCCGACGGCGCCCGGGTTCGGCGCGCCAGCGTGATTCGGCCGCCGCGAGATGGGTAGACGAACCCCACCGCGCGGTGCCGCCGGGCGGGGAGCATCAGGAGGGTCCGATGGCCAGCACCCCGGCCGACCGCAGCCCGGACAGCACGCTGGCCCTGCTGCGGGAGGGCTACCGATTCATCGGTGACCGCTGCGACCGGCTCGGCACGGACATCTTCCAGGCCCGGCTGCTGCTGGAGCCGACCATCTGCCTGCGCGGCCGATCGGCGGCGGAGCTCTTCTACGACCCCGAGCGCTTCGTCCGGGCAGGCGCGGCGCCGAAGCGGATGCAGCGGACCCTCACCGGCGTGGGCGGGGTGCAGGGCCTCGACGGGCCGGTGCACCACGACCGCAAGGCCATGTTCATGTCGATCATGACGCCGTCGGCGGTCCGGCAGCTCGGCCAACTCTTCGACGACGAATGGCGCGCCCGCGTGCCGGCCTGGGAACGCGCCGGCCGGGTGGTGCTGCACGACGAGGTGTCCCCGCTGCTCACCCGGGCGGTCTGCGCCTGGGCCGGCGTGCCGCTGGCCGACACCGAGGTGACCCGGCGCACCGCCGGGATGCAAGCGATGATCGAGGGGGCCACCGCGCTCGGCCCCCGGCACTGGCGGGGGCTGGTCGGCCGCTGCCGCGCGCAACAGTGGCTCGGGGAGGTCGTCGAACGTGCCCGGGCGGGCATCCTGCCGGCCCCGCCGGGCAGCGCGCTGCGGGCGATCGCCGAGCATCGGGACGACCGGGGGCGGCTGCTGCGCCGCCGGATCGCCGCCGTGGAGCTGCTCAACGTGCTGCGCCCCACCGTCGCCGTGGACCGCTTCGTGGTCTTCGCCGCCCTCGCCCTGCACGACCACCCGCAGTGGCGCGGCCAGGTGCGCGGCGACGACGACGCCACCGAGTGCTTCGTGCAGGAGGTGCGCCGCTACTACCCGTTCTTCCCGGTCGCCGCCGCTCGGGTACGGCGCTCCTTCGACTGGCAGGGACACCACTTCCCGCAGGGGCGACGGGTGCTGCTCGACCTGTACGGCACCAACCACCACGAGGCGCTCTGGCCCGAGCCGGAGCGGTTCCGCCCGGAGCGCTTCGCCGGCTGGCGCGGCGACCCGTACGCGCTGGTGCCGCAGGGCGGCGGCGAGCACCTCACCGGGCACCGCTGCGCCGGCGAGTGGATCACCATCGAGCTGCTGAAGCGGGCGGTCACCAACCTGACCACGACCATGCGCTACGAGGTCCCGCCGCAGGACCTCGCGATCGACCTGCGGCGGATGCCCGCCCTGCCGCCGAGCGGCTTCGTCGTCGCCGACGTGCGACGCGCCGCCTGACCGGCGTGCAAGGAAGGGCCCCCGGTTAACGCATTCTGTTGCACAGGGGCCCTTCCTGACACGCGTCCACCGATCAGTAGCGCACCTGTTCGCGGGGCTGACGGGCGTGGTCCTTCACCTCGTGCGCGGCCGATCGGGTGTCGTCCCTGACGGCGTGACCGCCGTTGCCGTCCGCCGGGTCGGCGTACCCGGTGGTCGTGCCCCCGCCGGGTGGGCCCGTGTCCCGGCCGGGGTAGCCGGAGTCGGGGGTCGGGTCGAGGTGGCCGCCCGAGGGATCTGGTCCGGCACTGCGCGCTGGGCCGGCGGGGTCCGGACGACGGCGGTGCGCTCCGGGCCGTACGCTGCGGTCGGGCCGCCGCCGGTGCCGTCGGACGCCGCGGAGAGGCCCTTGGCCAGCCGGCCGGCGAGCACGCCGAGCACGGCGGCACCGACGACCTCCCGGCCCTGGTCCCTGGCGGTCTGCGCGACCGCGCCGCCCGCGTGCGCGACCTCCGGACCCGCCTGGAGGGCCTGATCGGCGTTCATCCCGCCGGCGTCTCTTGACCCACCCTCGCTCCGGCCGCCCACACCTGATTCCCGGTTTCTCTGCGGGACGTGTCGCCGCGCACACACAATGGAGGATCGGTGCGGTCTGCTGATCCACGGAGGTGACATCGATGGCGCGTGACCGGCAGGGCCCACGGGCCCGGGTGCAGGTGGCCGCCGTCGCGGTGGCCGCGCTCTTTCTGCTGCTCGGCGTGCTCGGCTTCATCCCCGGGATCACCACCGGGTACGACGACCTGACCTTCGCCGGGCACCACTCGGGCGCCGAGCTGCTGGGGCTGTTCCAGGTCTCGGTCCTGCACAACGCCCTGCACCTGGTCTTCGGACTGGCCGGGCTGGCCCTGGCCCGCAGCGTCGCCGGGGCCCGGCTCTTCCTGGCCGGCGGCGGCGCGCTCTACCTCGGGCTCTGCCTCTACGGGCTGTTCGTCAAGTTCGCCGGCAACGAGCAGGGCGCGGCCAACTTCATCCCGCTCAACGGCGCGGACGACTTCCTGCACCTGCTGGTCGGCCTCGGCATGCTCGCCCTTGGCCTGCTGCTGTCCAACCGGGTGGGCACGGGCGGCCGGCTGGACGACCCGATCGACCGCCCCTGACCGGCCGCCCACCGGCCGGTGCGCCCGGCCCGTCAGACGGCCACGGGGAGGCGCTTGGCGAAGCAGCGGCTGTACGGGTTGTCGACGTACTCCCCGTACACCGGAATGGGGGCGTACCCGCAGGAGGTGTAGAGGCCGATGGCCACCGGCAGGTAGCTGCCGGTCTCCAGCCGCAGCTCGGCGTACCCCTGCTGGAAGGCCAGCTCCTCCAGGGCGGCCAGCAACTGCCGGGCGATGCCCCGCCCCCGGTGCGCGGGCCGGACGTACATCCGCTTCAGCTCGCCGGTGCGCGGGTCGAGTTCCTGGATGCCGCCGCACGCGACGGCCCGGCCGGCGTCGACGACCGCGAGGTAGCGGATGTCGTCGTGGGTGAGGGTCGCCTGCCCGTCCAGCCCGCCGTCGGCCTCGCGCAGCTCACGCTGCTGCGCCACGACCAGGGTGGCGATCTCCGGGTCGGTCGTGGGCCGCGATTCGATCAGCATCCCGCCAAGCTATGCGCGGAGGTTTTCCGGCAGGTTTCCGGCGGGCGACCCGGCGGCGGAGGCCCCGCGAGCGGTCGTGGTCGCAGCGGCGGCCCACCCGCCGCCGGGCGGGCCCCTCGCCGAGGTCGCCGGCCGGCCTACTCCTCGTCGTCGTCGAGGTCGGCGTCCGCGGCCGACTCGTCGTCGGTGACGTCGGCCCCCAGCTCGTCGGCGGACCGCACCCGGCGGGCCTTGCGCGCGGCGAGCCGCTCGGCGGCCGAGGCGCGGGTCGACTTCTCCTCCAGCCGCACGTCGGTGCCCCGGTTGCCGGGGACGAAGTCGACGCCCGCGTAGAGGGCGGGCTGCCAGTCGAACTCGCGCTCGCCGATCCGCACCAGGTCGCCGGGCTTGGCCCCGGCCTTGGCCAGCTTGTCCTCGACGCCGAGGCGGGCCAGCCGGTCGGCCAGGTAGCCCACGGCCTCGTCGTTGTCGAAGTTGGTCTGCCGCACCCAGCGCTCCGGCCGGTCGCCCCGGACGGTGAACGAGCCGTCCGGCTCGGCCTCGATGGTGAAGCCGGTGTCGTCGACCGCCCTCGGGCGGATGACGATGCGGGTCGGCTCGGCCGGCGGGGCGGCGGCGCGGGCCTTCTCGACCAGCTCCGCCAAGGCGAACATCAGCTCCTTGAGACCCTCGCGGGTCGCCGCGGAGACCTCGAACACCTGCAGGCCACGGGCCTCCAGGTCGGAGCGGACGATCTCGGCGAGATCCCGGCCGTCCGGCACGTCGATCTTGTTGAGGGCGACGAGGCGGGGCCGGTCGGTCAGCCCGCCGTACTGGCTCAGCTCCGACTCGATGGCGTCGATGTCGGCCAGCGGGTCCCGGCCCGGCTCCAGCGTCGCGGTGTCGATCACGTGCACCAGCACCGCACAGCGCTCGACGTGCCGGAGGAACTCCAGCCCGAGGCCCTTGCCGGTGGCCGCGCCCGGGATGAGGCCAGGCACATCGGCGACGGTGAAGGTGTGGTTGTCGACCCGGACCACGCCCAGGTTCGGCACGAGGGTGGTGAACGGGTAGTCGGCAATCTTCGGCTTGGCGGCGGAGATGACCGAGATCAGCGACGACTTGCCGGCCGACGGGAAGCCGACCAGGCCCACGTCGGCGACGCTCTTGAGCTCCAGCACCACGTCGAGCTGCTCACCGGGCTCGCCCAGCTCGGCGAAGCCGGGGGCCTTCCGCCGGGCGTTGGCCAGCGAGGCGTTGCCCCGGCCGCCCCGGCCGCCCCGGGCCACCTCGAACGTGGTGCCGGCGCCGACCATGTCGGCCAGCACCTCGCCACCGGGGGTCTGCACGACGGTGCCGTTGGGCACCTTGAGCACCAGGCCGCGCCCGTTCGCGCCGTCCCGGTTCGAGCCCGCGCCGCCCTTGCCGTTCTCGCCCTTGACGTGCGGGTGGAAGTGGAAGTCGAGCAGCGTGTGCACCTGCGGGTCGACGACCAGGGTCACGCTGCCGCCGTGCCCGCCGTTGCCGCCGTCCGGGCCGCCGAACGGCTTGAACTTCTCCCGGTGGATCGAGACACAGCCGTGCCCGCCGTCGCCGGCCTGCAGGTGCAGGACGACCCGGTCCACGAACATCGTCACGTCGTCAATCCTTCCAGCGGGATACGTCCCGCGCGGACAAGCCCTACAGCGGGTGGACGCCCCGCGCGTACGAGAAAAGCGAAGCGGGCCGGGACCAACCGGTCCGCGGCCCGCGACGCGCCGAAACTACTGCTGCGGCACGATGCTGACGGTCTTGCGACCGCGCTTGGTGCCGAACTGGACCGAGCCGGCGGCCAGCGCGAAGAGCGTGTCGTCGCCGCCACGGCCGACCAGGTCACCGGGGTGGAACTTGGTGCCACGCTGCCGGATGAGGATCTCACCCGCGCTGACGACCTGACCACCGAAGCGCTTCACGCCGAGTCGCTGGGCCGCGGAGTCACGGCCGTTGCGCGAGCTGGACGCACCCTTTTTGTGAGCCATCTGAGGACGACCTACTTCCCGCTGGAGATGCCGGTCACCTTGACCTGGGTCAGCGGCTGGCGGTGACCCTGGCGCTTGTGGTAGCCGGTCTTGTTCTTGAACTTGTGAATCTTGATCTTCGGGCCCTTGGTGTGTGCGGCGATCTCGCCGGACACCGCGACCTCGGCAAGCTTTGCCGCGTCGGTCACCAGGTCGTCACCGTCGACGAGGAGCACCGCGGTGAGCTTCACCGCGTCGCCGGGGGCACCGGCGAGCTTCTCGACCTCGATCACGTCGCCCTCGGCGACCTTGTACTGCTTGCCGCCGGTCTTGACGATCGCGTACATCGGAGGCGGACTCCCTGTCGTTGAGGCTGCTGGCGGTCGTTCCCTCGGCGGCTCGCCGGGTAGCAGAAGCGCGGCGGCGCGGGCACGCGGGAACTCGGCACACCAAAGTGCGCCGCAAGATAGCGTACGCCATCGGCGGGACGACACCCAAACCGGGGTGCGCGACCCGGCCAGCGGGCACAGAGCTGGTCAGCGGGCACAGAGCTGGTCGAGGCGCTGCTGGAGCTCGTCCAGCTCCTCCTCGTCGATCGCGTCCACGTCGGTGCCGAGCATCCCGACCTCGGTGGCGAGATCGGCCAGGAGCGTACGCAGCTGGGGGTCGGTGGCCTGGACCGACTGCTCCCGCAGCGCCGTGCGCCAGCCGGTCAGCGCCGCCTCGGCCCGCTTGCGGGCGGCCTCCGCCGTCGCGCTGTCGCTCGCGCCGACCGCCCCGATCATCTTGCCCAGCTCCGCCACGTACGTGCGGACCGCCGCACTGCTGGCCTGCTGGGCGGCGGCGCAGACCTCCGGGGCGTTCCCCCCGGCCGCGCCGCCCGCGGCGGGCGCTCCGCCCGGCGTGCCCGGGGCCGCACCCCCGCCGCCCGGGGTGGTCCCGCCGGCCGCGGCCGGCGGGGAGCCACCCGGCCCGCCGACGGGGTCGGAGCCGGAGCGCTCGGCGGAGCAGGCCGCCGCGGCGGACAGAACGGCCGCGGCGACGGTGAGGGCGAGCAGACGACGCATTCTTCTTCTCCTGACCGGGGGTGGCCGATCCTAACCGGGGCCCGGCACGCGGCAGGACCCCCGCCCCGGTGCTGTCACCCGGGCAGGGGTCCTGCGAAACGCGTCGCCGGTCAGCCGGCAGCTCCGGGCACCGGGGCCGCGCCGACCGCCGGGCCGGTCAGCCGGCAGCCGGTCACGGGCGGGTACGCCGCCGGGCGCCGCCCCGGCGGGACCGCCGCCGGCCGGTGCCGGCCTCGCCGCCGTCGGTGTCGCCCTCGTCGTCGCCGAGCGCGTCCGGGTCGTCGGCCCCCGCCAGCCGGGCGGACTCGCCCTGCTGGCTGTCCGCCACGGCGGGCGCGGCAGCGGTGTCCGCCTCGTACCGGGACAGGTCGTAGCCCATCGTGTCGTGGTAGTCGGTCTCGACATCGGCCGGCGCCTCGACCACCTCGACGACTGTGCGCTCCGGTGCCGCGCTCTTGCGCGCCCGCCGCCGCGACGATGCCCCGCCGGTCGGCTCGGCGGCGGCGGCGGGGGCGGGGGCGGGGGTGGGGGTGGGGGTGGCCGGGGCGGCCGAGGCGACCGCCTTGACCTTCTCCACCGCGCCGCCGCCCGAGCGCGGCTTCTCCGGCACCGGCTCGGTGTGGATGACCAGGCCCCGGCCCTTGCAGCACTCGCAGGGCTCGCTGAACGCCTCCAGCAGCCCCGCGCCGATCCGCTTGCGGGTCATCTGCACCAGGCCGAGCGAGGTGATCTCGGTGACCTGGTGCTTCGTGCGGTCCCGGCCGAGGCACTCGGTGAGCCGACGCAGCACCAGCTCACGGTTCGACTCCAGCACCATGTCGATGAAGTCGATCACGACGATGCCGCCGATGTCGCGCAACCGGAGCTGGCGGACGATCTCCTCGGCCGACTCCAGGTTGTTCCGGGTGACCGTCTCCTCCAGGTTTCCGCCGGAGCCGGTGTACTTGCCGGTGTTGACGTCGATGACGGTCATCGCCTCGGTACGGTCGATCACCAACGAGCCGCCGGAGGGCAGGAAGACCTTCCGGTCCAGGCCCTTGAGGATCTGCTCGTCGATCCGGTACGCGGCGAACACGTCGGTCGTGCCGACGTGCCGGCGTACCCGGTCGACCAGGTCGGGCGAGACGTGCGAGAGATACGACTCGACCATCCCGTACGACTCGTCGCCCTCGATCACGAGCTCGCGGAAGTCCTCGTTGAACAGGTCCCGCACGACCCGGATGACCAGGTCCGGCTCCTCGTAGAGCAGCACCGGGGCGCCGCCGGCGGCAGCCTTGGCCTGAATGTCCTCCCACTGGGCCTGGAGGCGCTTGACGTCGCGGGCCAGCTCGTCCTCGCTCGCCCCCTCGGCGGCGGTGCGGACGATCACGCCCGCGCCGTCCGGGACCAGCTTCTTGAGCGCGTCACGCAGCCGCTTGCGCTCGTTGTCCGGCAGCTTGCGGCTGATGCCGGAGGCGTTGCCGTTCGGGACGTACACCAGGTGCCGGCCGGAGAGCGCGATGTGGCTGGTCAGCCGGGCACCCTTGTGCCCGATCGGGTCCTTGGTGACCTGCACCAGCACCGAGTCGCCGGAGCGCAGGGCCTGCTCGATCGAGCGGGCCCGCCCCTCCAGGCCGGTGGTGTCCCAGTTGACCTCGCCCGCGTACAGGACGGCGTTGCGTCCGCGCCCGATGTCGACGAAGGCCGCCTCCATGCTCGGCAGGACGTTCTGCACCTTGCCGAGGTAGACGTTGCCCGCCATCGTGCCGGAGGAGTTGCGGGTGACGTAGTGCTCGACCAGCACGCCGTCCTCCAGGACGGCGATCTGCGTACGGTCACCGCGCTGGCGGACCGCCATCACCCGGTCGACCGCCTCCCGGCGGGCCAGGAACTCCGACTCGCTCAGGATCGGCGGGCGGGTCCGGCGCTGCTCCCGGCCGTCCCGACGACGCTGCCGCTTGGCCTCCAGCCGGGTCGAGCCGGAGACGCCCTGCACCTCGTCGACGGCCTTGCGCGGCTCACGGATCTTGACGACGGTCGGCACGCCGTCGTCGGCGCCCCCGTCGGTGTCCCCGGTGCCCCGGCGGCGGCGACGACGGCGCCGACGGGTCAACCCGTCCCCGCCCTCGTCGGTCTCGCCCTCGTCCTCGTCGCCCTCGGCCTCGGGCTCCTCGGCCTGGGCGGCCTCCTCGGCCTCGTCGTCGTCGGCCTCGTCCGCGCCGCCCTTGCCCCGGCCCCGGCCCCGGCGTCCCCGGCGACGACGCCGACGGGCGGCGGCCTCCTCGTCTTCCTCGTCCTCGCCGGCCTCGGCCTCCTCCTCCTCGGCGGCGGGCTCCTCCTCGGCCTCCGGCGGCTCGATCTGCTCGACCGGCTCGACCTCGCGCCGGGCGCGGCGCCGCCGGCGGGACGGCTCGGGCTGCTCCTCGACCGGCTCCGCCTCGGCCTCGACCGGGGCCGGCACCACGACCCGGGCGACCGGAAGCTCGTCCGGCTGCGGGGCCATGAAGAGCACGGTCGGCGCGGAGAGGACGGTCCGCCGCCGGCGGGTCCTCGGCTCTGCGGGCTCGGCGACCTCGGCGGCTTCGACCGGCTCGGCGACCTCTGCTGGCTCGCTGACCTTGGCGGCATCGGCGGGCGCGATGATCTCGGCGGGCTCGGTGACCCTGGCCGGCGGCTCGGCGGCGCCGGAGACAGCCGCCCCGGGCGGCACCTCCCCGGAGCGGTTCTCGGCACCGCTCGAACGACGGCGGCCACGACCGGCGGTCCTGCCCGCGGTCGTCCTGCCGGCGACGGCGGGCTGGTCGATGGCGGCAACCTGCTCGTCGGCGACGGTCTGGTCGGCAGGGCCGGCTGCGGCCGGCTCGACGACGGCGGCGGCCTGGACGGCTGGCGCACCCACCGGCGGCTGGACGGCGGCCGGCTCGGCCACGGCCGGTGCCGGCCCGGTCTCCGCGCCGCGCGCCTCGGCCCGCGTGCCCGCCTCCTCGGCGGCCTCCGCCGCGCCGAGGGCCGGCTCGGTGGCCGGGACCTCCGCCGCGGCGGCCTTGCGGCGGCGGGTCCGGGTGACCTTGACCGGGGGTACGACCTCGGCAGCGGCCTCCTCCGCGGCGGCGGCGACGATCGGCTCCTCCACCGCCTTCGCGGTGGTCGCCTTCCGGCGCCGACGCGGCGTCTTCGGGGCCTCCTCCAGCTCACCGGCGACCGGGGCGAAGACCTCGGCCTGGGGGGCCTCCCCGCTGGCCGAGCCGGCGGAGGTGGACGCCTCCACCGGTGCCTCGGTCTGCTCCGGCTGGTTCAGCGGGGCGGCCCGGCGACGGGTGGCCCGCTTGCGGGGCGGCGGGGCCGGCGCCTCGGCGACGGCCTCCCCCTGCGCGGCGGTGGGGCCACCGGCCGGGGCCGCGCCCTCGGCGGCGGTGAGGTCCGCGGTGCCGGTGACGGTGTCACCGCCGGCGCGGCCGGTGTCGGTGGTGCGGTCAGCGGTCTCGCCGGCCGGCTGTGAACCGGTCCGTTCGCCGCCCTCGGGCTCGTTCTCGAGCATGGACGTTCTCCAGTTCTGGCTGCCCCGGGCGCGGGTGAGCGCTGCCACGCAGGGTCGCCGCAAAAGTGTTTCCGCCGGACACGCGAGGTGCGCGACCGCCGAAGTCTGCCTGCCAGAACGCTGACCGTCGGTCAACGCTCACACGATGGCTGCCCCGTCGCGATCCGCGTCCAACGGATCCACGATCTCGCCCTGTGCGGTCAGCGTGCCCTGCGCCAGCCGGATCACCCTCGGGGAGACCGGCGGCTCCAGGTCGGCCACCGCGCGCAGGCCGGAAAGGACGTCATCGGGTCGTACGGACGGGGTGACCTGCCGGACGACCAGTTCGAGTATCGCACACGACACGCCCGGGACCTTGGAAGGCGTCTCAGCCGACCGGATCACATCGATCTTCATAACTGCCGCACGGGCGTCGAAGGTGCGCCGCCCCTGCTTCGTCATCCGCTCGACCTGAACCTCCCCGGCCGCGGTGAAGGCGGCCACGGCGCGCTCCAGCACGGCCGGCTCCACCTCCGGCAGCTCGATCCGCCAGTGCGACGCCTCGATCCGGTCGGCCAGGCCGCCCCCGGCGGCGACGACCGCGTCCAACACGTCGAGGCCGGGCGAGAGCGCGGCGTCCAGCGCCGCCCTGAGCTGCTCCGGGTCGACCGGCTCCCGCAGCCCGATCTCCAGGTATTCGGCCTCGCTGGCCACCCCGGTCGGGGCCGCGCTGGCGTACGAGATCTTGGGGTGCGGGGTGAATCCCTGGGAGAAGGCGATCGGCACCCCGGCCCGCCGCAACGCCCGCTCGAACGCGCGGGCGAAGTCGCGGTGCGAGGTGAACCGCAACGGCCCACGCTTGGCGTACCGGATGCGGACGCGCTGGACGACCGGCGCCTGCCCGCCCTCCGGCTGTGGTTTCCTACTGATCGTCGTGCTCCTCGGATCGGTTGATCATCCCGCGCGGGGGGATCACTGCGGGGTGGGGGCGGGAATCCGCAGCCCGGCACCGTTGATCGGGGTCAGCGGGAGCAGCTTCCTGCCCGTGGGGCCGATCTGGATCTCGGTGTCCATCGACGGGCAGACCCCGCAGTCGAAGCACGGGGTCCACCGGCAGTCGTCCTGCTCGTACTCGGACAGGGAGTCCTGCCAGTCCTGCCAGAGCCAGTCCTTGTCCAGGCCCGAGTCCAGGTGGTCCCAGGGCAGGACCTCCAGCTCGTCGCGCTGGCGGGTGGTATACCAGTCCAGGTCCACGCCGAAGGCCGGCAGCACCTCGGCGGCAGCCTCCACCCACCGCTGGTATGAGAAGTGCTCGCTCCAGCCGTCGAACCGGCCGCCGTTCTCCCACACCCGCCGGATGACCGCGCCGACCCGGCGGTCACCCCGGCTGAGCAGGCCCTCGATCAGCGACGGCTCGCCGTCGTGGTAGCGGAAGCCGATCGCCCGGCCGAGCGAACGGTCGGCGTTGATCGCCTGCTTGAGCAGCCGCAGCCGGTGGTCGATGACCTCCGGTCGCTCCATCGAGGCCCACTGGAACGGGGTGTGCGGCTTCGGCACGAAACCGCCGATCGAGACCGTGCAGCGGATGTCCTTGCTGCCGGTGGCGGCCCGGCCCGCCCGGATCACCTCGTGCGCCATGTCCGCGATCTCGAGGACGTCGGCGTCGGTCTCGGTGGGCAGCCCGCACATGAAGTAGAGCTTCACCTGCCGCCAGCCGTTGGTGTACGCGGTGACGACGGTGCGGATCAGGTCTTCCTTCGACACCATCTTGTTGATGACCTTGCGGATCCGCTCCGACCCGCCCTCCGGGGCGAAGGTCAGACCGGTGCGCCGGCCGTTGCGGGACAGCTCCTGGGCCAGGTCGATGTTGAACGCGTCCACCCGGGTCGACGGCAGCGACAGCGACACGTTGGTGCCGGCGTACTGCTCGGCCAGGCCCGAGCACATGTCGCCGATCTCCGAGTGGTCGGCCGACGACAGCGACAGCAGGCCCACCTCGTGGAAGCCGGAGAACTCCAGCCCCTGCTGCACCATCTGCCCCACCGTCGTGATGGACCGCTCCCGCACCGGCCGGGTGATCATGCCGGCCTGGCAGAACCGGCAGCCCCGGGTGCAACCCCGGAAGATCTCCACCGCGTACCGCTCGTGCACGGTCTCGGCGAGCGGGACGAGGGGCTTCTTCGGGTACGGCCAGGCGTCCAGGTCCATCGTCGTGCGCTTGTGCACCCGGAAGGGCACGTCCGCCCGGTTCGGCACCACCCGCTGGATCCGGCCGTCGGGGAGGTAGTCCACGTCGTAGAAGCGCGGCACGTAGACGCTCTCCGTGCGGGCCAGCCGCAGCAGCAGCTCGTCCCGGCCGCCCGGCGAGCCCTCGGCCTTCCACTCCCGGACGATCGCGGTGATCTCCAGGACCGCCTCCTCGCCGTCGCCGAGCACGGCGGCGTCGACGAAGTCGGCGATCGGCTCCGGGTTGAACGCGGCGTGCCCGCCGGCCACGATCACCGGGTCGGCGTCGGTGCGGTCGGCCGCCAGCAGCGGAATGCCGGCCAGGTCGATCGCGGTGAGCAGGTTGGTGTAGCCCAGCTCGGTGGAGAAGGAGACGCCGAACACGTCGAAGTCGCGCACCGGGCGGTGGGCGTCGACGGTGAACTGCGGCACGCCGTGGGCGCGCATCAGCTTCTCCAGGTCGGGCCAGACCGCATACGTCCGCTCGGCCAGCACGTCGGGCAGCTCGTTGAGCACCTCGTAGAGGATCTGCACGCCCTGGTTGGGCAGGCCCACCTCGTACGCGTCGGGATACATCAGCGCCCAGCGCACGGCCGCCGCGTCCCAGCTCTTGACCACCGCGCCCAGCTCGCCACCGACGTACTGGATGGGCTTGGTCACCTGGGGCAGCAACGGCTCCAGACGGGACCAGATCGACGGCTCCACGGCGGGGCGCGGCGTGGTGGACGGAACGCTCATGATGCCCAAGGGTACGCGGCCACCCGTCGCCCGCCGCGCCGCGCCCGCCGCCCGCCCGGCCCACGCCGGACGTGGGTGGATCGCCGCCGGTGGCACGCCGGTACTAACCTCGGACCGGCGCGAGAGGAGATTGCCGCGATGCCGCACCCGCAGCCGGGAGCAGATCGACCGGCCGACGGGGGCACCCCGGCCGTCGACCGGGACCATGATCCGGCGGTCGCCGGAGAGTCGGCCCCCTCCCCCGTACCATCGCCCGTCGCGCCGGCCCCGCACGGCTCCGCCGAGCCGGCCGACGCCGAGCAGGTCACGGCAGGCGAGCCGACGACCGACCCGGCGACGGCCGACGGGACGGAGGCGACCACCGTCGCGGCGGGTGACGCCCCCGACGCGACCGGAACCACCCCGCTCCCGACCGGCGGGACCGCCGACGCGACCGTCCCGGTCGCGGACGACCTGCCGGAGTCCGGGTCGTCGGCGGGGCCGGAGCCCACCCGGGTCGATCCTGCCCGGGGCCACGAGGCACGACCCGCACCGACGGCCCCGCCCCGGCCGGCCGGTTCCGCTTCGCCGCCACAACCCGGCCTCGATCCCACCCGGGTCGAGCCCACGCCGCCGCAGCCCGCTCGAGGTCGGGCCGGCGCGCCCTCGCCGGCCCCCGCCCCGGACCACGCCGAGGCCACCCGGCCGGCCCCCGCCCCGGACCCGACGAAGGTCGACGCGCGCCCCGACGCCACGGGACTCGACGCGCGCCCCGACGCCACGAGGCTCGATGTGCGCCCGGACCGGACGACCGTCGACCCCGCCGCCGCCGAGCCGCCCGCGCCCCGGTGGAGCGGGTCCGCGCCCGTCCCGCCGCCGGCCCCGCGCAAGCGGAGCTGGGGCGAGTCCGCCGAGTTCACCCCGCCTCCGCCTCCGCCCCCGCCCGCCCCGGTCGGGCCCGGGCCGCTGCCGCCCCCGGAGAGCCAGGTTCCGGTGGACCCGTGGGCCGGCGTCGACACCGGCAGTTGGGACCTGCACGCCGCCGAGCTGCCGCCGCTGCCGCCGACCACGCCGTACCCCGCGACGCCACCCACCCGGCAGTACCCGGGACCGGCGGCCGGCTCGGCACCCGTCGTCGGTCGCGGCACCCCGGCGGCGTCCCACCCGATGGCCCCGCCGCAGCCGGCCCGGCCCGTCTCGCCCGCCGCCCGGCCCGTCAGCCCGCCGCCGGTCGCCCGGCCGGTGCCGCCGCCCATGGCGCAGCCGGTGCCGCCGGCACCCGCCCGACAGGTGTCACCGCCCCGACAGGTCTCGCCGCCCCCGGCCCGACAGGTCTCGCCGCCGCCCGTGGCTCGCCCGACGGCGCCGCCGCCCCCGCAGCAGCGCCGGCCCGCCCCACCCCCGCCCGCGCCGAAGGCCCCCCGTCGGCGCCGTCGGCGCTGGCCGTGGGTGCTGCTGCTGAGCATCGCCTGCTGCTGCGGCTGCCCCGCGTACTGGGTGAAGCCGATGTGGGAGCAGTATCCGGCGAAGGCGGCACTGCCTGCGCAGATCGCCGACCTGTCGCTGCGCGAGGACGCCAGCAGCGAGGCCGCCGCGAAGCAGCTGGAAGCCGAGACGCGCGAGGCGCACCTGCTGGCCGAGGACACCTTCGCCGGCGTGTACGCCTCGTCGGCCGGCAAGCCCGTCGCCGTGTTCGGCGGCACGGGCTTCCGGTTGACCCCCGAGAGCGACGCGGACGACGAGCTGACCCGGCTCAAGCAGCGATACCAGCTCGGCGATCCACAGGTGGTCGACACCGACGTACGGGGGCGGTTCGCCCGCTGTGCCGTCGGCGCGCTCGACGGCACCGACGTGGTGGTCTGCACCTCGGTAGACCACGGCAGCCTCACCACCGGGATCTTCACCCAGCTCTCGGTGGACGACAGCGCCCGGCTGCTCGGCGAGATGCGCGAGCAGATCATCACCCCGGAACAGGTGGGCACCAACGCGACGTGACGCGCGGGTCCCAGCGAGCCGAGCGGCCTGTTCGGCGTGATCTCCGAGTGATCTCCGACACTCGGATTTCGCGCTTCCGGGCCGGATGGCCACCGCCCCGGGCCACAATCGGGGCGTGTCGCGCTCTCCTCCTCGTTCAACCTCGGGCTGCTCGACCCCCTCGACGCGGTCCGGGGCGCGGAGCGGGCGTACCGGAGCCAGGGTGCGCCGCTGGCCAGCGTGGAGGGCTTCGTGCGGCAGGTCCTGGGCTGGCGGGACTTCGTCTGGAACCTGTACTGGTACTTCGGTGCCGGGTGGCGGCGCAGCAACGCGCTCGCCGCCCGCCGCCCGGTGCCCCGCTGGTTCCAGGAGCTGGACGCCGACGCGGTCGAGGCGCACTGCCTGAACGCGGCTGGCGCCCGGCCGAACTGGTGGAGTGGTTCCACACCCGCTTCGTGGACGGCTACGAATGGGTGATGACCGCCAACGTGGTCGGCATGAGCCAGTACGCCGACCTGGGCCGGATGACCACCAAGCCGTACGCCTCCGGCGGCGCGTACATCAACCGGATGAGCGACTACTGCGGCGGCTGCCGGTACGACCCGCGTACGCGTCTCGGCGCGGACGCGTGCCCGTACGCGGCGGGGTACTGGGCGTTCCTGGCCCGCAACCGGGACCGGATCCCGGCGAACGCCCGGATGGCCCGGACGATGAAGCAGCTGGACCGCCTCGCGGACGTCGACCGGGTCGTGGCGCAGGAGAGGCAGCGCGGCAACGACGCGCCGTGACGGCCCCGAAGCGTCGGCATGTCGCGGCCGGGGTGTCAGGACCGCTCGGGCGGATCAGGCCCCGGTCGAGGGCTCGCCGCCGACCGGGGGGTGGGCGCGCGGCGGGGCGTAGCGCGGGACGTACTCCTGGCCGGTGAGCTTCTGGATCTCGCTCATCAGCTCGTCGGTCATCTCGCGCAGCGAGGTCCGGTCGTCGGGACGGCCGGTGAAGTCCAGCGGCTTGCCGAACCGGACGATGATCTTCGACCTGCCGGGCAGGGGCACCCGGGCACCGATCGGCTGGGCCTTGTCGGTGCCGATCATGCCGACCGGGACGATCGGCACGCCGGCCGCGACCGCCAGCCGGGCAGCGCCGGTACGTCCCCGGTAGAGCCGGCCGTCGGGCGAGCGGGTCCCCTCCGGGTAGACGGCGACCAGGTCGCCGCCCCGCAGGGCCGGGATGGCCGCGTCGAACGCGGACAGCGCGGCCCGGCCGCCGGCCCGCTCGACGGGGATCGCCCCCAGACCGGTGAGCACGAACTTGGAGAGGGCACCCTTCACGCCGATGCCCTTGAAGTATTCCGACTTGGCCCAGAACGCCAGGTGCCGGGGCACGACCGTGCCGAGGAACAGCTCGTCGGCGACCGAGAGGTGGTTGCCGGCGAAGATCGCCCCGCCGGTCTCCGGGATGTGCTCGAGACCCTCCACGGTCGGTCGGAACGCCAACCGGAGCGTGGGCGCCACGGTGAGCTTGCCGATGGTGTAGAGCAGCGGCACTGGTCCTCCGGGGTCGTGCTGGGACAGGCGGTCGTGCTGGGACAGGCAGTCGGTCGTGGCCGTAACCAGCGGTCGGGCCGATACCGGCGGTCGTGCTGGCACGGGTGTTGTCACGTTAGCCGACGCTGTCGAGTCCGCCCGCACGGGTCGCCGCCGCGTCTGCTCCGTGGCCGGCCCCGACGCGACCGCCCCGGCCCGACAACAGCCCGACGCGCCCCGGTCGGCCCGACGCGGCCCGACGCGGCCCGACGCGGTTGAGAGGGGCCCCCACTCTACAGAAAGCGTTGACAGGTGGCCCCTCCTTGCACCCAGCTCAGGCGCGGCGCACCACGACCGTCACACGGTCGCCGTCGCCGACCTCACCGGCGAAGCCGGCCCGGTCGGCGCGGTCGGCCACGGCCACGGCGTCCGCGCCCTCCTCCGTCACGTCGATCGAGTCGGCGAGCACCTCGCGGGCCACGAATTCCCGGTACGCCGACACCGCCGCCCGGACCTCCGCCGAGGCCGACAGTGTCAGCACGATCCGGTCCGACACGTCCAGGTCGGCGTCGCGGCGGGCCTGCTGCACCACCCGCACCACGTCACGGGCCAGCCCTTCGGCGGCCAGCTCCGGGGTGACCTCGGTGTCGAGCACGACCACGCCCTCGCCGCCGGGCAGCGGCGCGGAGTGCTCGGCGTCGGCGGCGACCAGGCGCAGCTCGTACTCGCCCTCGGCGAGGGTGACCCCGGCGGCGACGGGGGCGCCGTCGTGCAGCTCCCACTCCCCCGCCTTGACCGCCTTGATCACCTGCTGCACCTGCTTGCCGACGCGGGGCCCGAGCGCCCGGGGCACCACGGTCAGCACCTGCTGGCAGTAGCTGGTGACCTCCTCGGAGAACTCCACGACCTTCACGTTGACCTCGTCGGCGACCAGGTCGGCGAACGGGCGCAGCTGCGCCGCCACCGGCGAGGCCACGGTCAGCTTCGACAGCGGCAGCCGCACCCGCAGCCCCTTGGCCTTGCGCAGCGACAGCGCCGCCGAGCAGACGTCCCGGACGGCGTCCATCGCCGCGACGAGGTCGTGGTCGGCGGGGAACTCCGCGGCTGCCGGCCAGTCGGTCAGGTGCACCGACCGCTCGCCGGTGAGGCCGCGCCAGATCTCCTCGGCGGTCAGCGGGGCCAGCGGCGCCACCACCCGGCACAGCGTCTCCAGCACCGTCCAGAGCGTGTCGAACGCGTCGGCGTCGCCGGACCAGAACCGGTCGCGGGACCGGCGGACGTACCAGTTGGTCAGCGCGTCCAGGAACGACCGGACCGTCGCGCAGGCCCCCGAGATGTCGTACGCGTCGAGCTGCGCCTGCGCCGTGGCGACCAGCTCGTTCGTCTTCGCCAGCACGTACCGGTCGAGCAGGTGGGTGGAGTCCACCCGCCGCTTCGCGGTGTACCCGTCGGCGTTGGCGTAGAGCGAGAAGAAGTACCAGACGTTCCACAGCGGCAGCAGCACCTGCCGGACGGCGTCGCGGATCGCGCCCTCTGTTACCGGCATGTCCCCGCCACGCAGCACCGGCGACGACATCAGCATCCAGCGCATCGCGTCGGAGCCGTACGAGTCGAAGACGTGGTAGACGTCCGGATAGTTGCGCAGGCTCTTGGACATCTTGCGCCCGTCGGAGCCGAGCAGGATGCCGTGGCTGAGGCAGTTGCGGAACGCCGGCCGGTCGAACAGCGCCGTGGCCAGCACGTGCATGGTGTAGAACCAGCCGCGGGTCTGCCCGATGTACTCCACGATGAAGTCGCCCGGGTAGTGGTGCTCGAACCAGTCGCGGTTCTCGAACGGGTAGTGCACCTGCGCGAACGGCATCGAGCCGGACTCGAACCAGCAGTCCAGCACCTCCGGCACCCGGCGCATCATCGAGCGCCCGGTCGGGTCGTCCGGGTTGGGGCGCACCAGGTCGTCGACCGCCGGCCGGTGCAGGTCGGTCAGCCGTACGCCGAAGTCCCGCTCGATCTCGTCGAGCGAGCCGTACACGTCCAGGCGCGGGTACGTCGGGTCGTCGGACTTCCACGCCGGGATCGGCGAGCCCCAGAACCGGTTACGGCTGATCGACCAGTCCCGGGCGTTGGCCAGCCACTTGCCGAACGAGCCGTCCTTGATGTGCCCCGGCGTCCAGTTGATCTGCTGGTTCAGCTCCACCATCCGGTCCCGGAACTGCGTCACCGCGACGAACCACGACGACACGGCCTTGTAGACCAGCGGGGTGTCGCAGCGCCAGCAGTGCGGGTAGGAGTGCGTGTAGGTGTCCTGCCGCAGCACCACCCCCCGCTCCTTGAGCTCCCGGATCACCGGCTTGTTGACGTCGAAGACCTGCTCACCCTGGTACGGCGGGACCAACGCGGTGAACCGGGTGTGGTCGTCGACGGTGACGACGGTCGGGATGCCGGCGGCGTTGCAGACGTTCTGGTCGTCCTCGCCGAAGGCCGGAGCCAGGTGGACGATCCCGGTGCCGTCCTCGGTGGTGACGAACTCCGCCCCGAGCACCTGGTAGGCGTTCTCGCCGGCCCGGTCGACGAGGAAGTCGTACAGCGGGGTGTAGCGGCGGCCGACCAGGTCCCGGCCGTACACCGTGCCGACCTGCTCGTATCCCTCCAGCTCCTTGGCGTACGCGCCCAGCCGCGCCGCGCCCACCACGTAGCGGGAGCCGTCGCGCGCGCTGTCGGGGGAACCCCGGTGCTCCAGCACCGCGTACTCGATGTCGGGGCCGACGGCGAGCGCCAGATTCGACGGCAGCGTCCAGGGCGTGGTGGTCCACACGCCCAGCCTGACCGGCCCGCGCAGCAGCTCCGGCGCGGACGCCTCGGCGGTCAGCTCGAACCACACCGTGAGCGTCGGGTCGTGCCGGTCCCGGTAGACGTCGTCCATCCGGGTCTCGGTGTTCGACAGCGGGGTCTCGCACCGCCAGCAGTACGCCAGCACCCGGAAGCCCTCGTAGACCAGGCCCTTGTCGTGCAGGGTCTTGAAGGCCCACATGACGCTTTCCATGTAGTCCAGGTCGAGGGTCTTGTAGTCGTTGGCGAAGTCGACCCAGCGGGCCTGCCGGGTGACGTACCGCTCCCAGTCGTGGGTAAACTCCAGCACCGAGGCGCGGCACGCCTCGTTGAACCGGGCCACGCCGAGGTCGAGGATCTCCGCCTTGCTGGTGATGCCGAGCTGCTTCTCGGCGACGACCTCGGCGGGCAGGCCGTGGCAGTCCCAGCCGAAGCGCCGCTCGACGTGCCGGCCGCGCATGGTCTGGTAGCGGGGCACCGCGTCCTTGACGTATCCGGTGAACAGGTGGCCGTAGTGCGGCAGGCCGTTGGCGAACGGCGGGCCGTCGTAGAAGACGTACTCGTTCTTGCCGTCGACGCCGGTCGGCCTGGCCTCGACGGACGCCTCGAAGGTCTTGTCGGCCGCCCAGTGCTCCAGCACCCGGCGCTCGACCGCGGGCAGGTCGGGGCTCGCCGGGACGCCGGCGGCGGTCGGGTCGTGCAACGGATAGGCCATCGGGGGTCGCTCTCCTCGCGCAGCTCACGTGGTCGTGTGGTCTGCGAGGACGAGCCTTCTCCGGTACGCCGTCACCGGCGCCCCGGGGCAGGCCCGCGGTACCACCCCGCTTGGCGGTCAGGATCGACCGCCCGCTCGTTGCCGGCTGTGACGGGCCGGACCCGTCCGGTTCTACTGGGCCGGGTTGCGCCGGCCGTTCTTCCGGAGGCTCACCGGTGATGGCCGGGTCGTCGCCTTACGAGGGTCAAGGATACGCGATCCCCGGCGTCGCCCGCCGCCGACTAATCGGGGCCCGCCCTGCCCCTCCCCCGCCCTCCCGACCTTGGACAGTTGCCGTCCGCGCCGAACGACAACTGTCCAAGATCAGGTCAGCGGCCCGGGGCGGGCAGGGTGATGGTCCAGAGCGAGGCGCCGTCGCGGTCGCGCAGGTGCACCGTGAACGCGCCCGACTGCCCGTCGATGGCCACCTCGCCGAAGTGCTGGAAGCCCTCGGCCGGCGACGTGTTCGCCCGCGGCGGGGCGTTCACGAAGACCGCCTTCGGTCCGAACGTGCCGTCCAGGGCGTTCGGCCCGAAAGCGCCGGCGTGCGCCGGGCCGGAGACGAACTCCCAGAACGGGGTGAAGTCGGCCACCGCCGCCCGCGCCGGGTCGTAGTGGTGCGCCGCCGTGTAGTGCACGTCGGCGGTGAGGAACACGATCCCGGTCACCCCGGCCCGGTGCGCCGACCCCAGCACCTCGGCGAACTCCAGCTCCCGCCCGGCGGGCGCGCCGGGGTCGCCCTGCGCCACGCCCTCCTGCGCCGCCCCGTCCGGCACCACCAGGCCGATCGGCAGGTCGTTGGCGATCACCTTCCACGTCGCCCGGGACCGCTTCAGCTCCCGGACCAGCCAGTCCCGCTGCTTTCGGCCGAGCAGGCCGCGCAACGGGTCGGCGTACGTGTTGCCGTCGTTGGGGTCCTTGTAGGTGCGCATGTCCAGCACGAACACGTCCAGCAGCGGCCCGTACGACAGCTTCCGGTACAGCGGCCCGCCCGCCGGCACGGGCAGCCACTCGCCGAACGCCTGCCGGGCCCGCGCGGCGAGCACGTCCACCCGCTGCTCGGTGTACCGGGCGTCGGCCAGTACCTCACCGGGGTACCAGTTGTTGGTCACCTCGTGGTCGTCCCACTGGTTGACCTGCGGCACCTCGGCGACGAACGCCCGCAGGTGCTCGTCGAGCAGGTTGTACGCGAACTGCCCCCGGTACTCGGCGAGGGTCTCGGCGACCTTGCTCTTCTCCGGGGTGACGAGGTTGCGCCAGATCCGGCCGTCGGGCAGCGTCACCGTCTCGGCGAGCGGCCCGTCGGCGTACACGGTGTCGCCGCTGCACAGGAAGAAGTCCGGACGGACGGCCCGCATCGCCTGGAAGATCCGCATCCCGCCGAAGTCCGGGGCGATGCCCCAGCCCTGCCCGGCGATGTCGCCGGTCCAGACGAACCGCACGCCCCGCCGGCCGTGCGCGCCGGGCGCGGTGGCGAACGAGCCGACCAGCGGCGCGCTGCGTACCCCGTGCCGGTCCAGGCTCTCCACCGACACCCGGTAGTGCAGCCGCTCGCCGCACGGCAGGCCGCGCAGCCGCACCCGGCCGGTGAGGTCGGCGGACGGGTCGAGCACCGGGCCGCGCAGCAGCCGCGCGCCGCGCAGGTCGGGCCGGTGGCTCACCTCCACCCACATCCGGCCCGGCCGGTCGGCGCGGGTCCACACCAGCGCCGAGTCGGCCGTGACGTCGCCGCTCTGCACGCCGTGGGTGAGCACGGGCCGGCCGGAGGGCCGCCAGGCGGGCGCGCCGGCCGGCGGGGCCGCCTGGGCGCCGGTGGCCTGGGCGCCGGCCGCGCCGAACAGCGCGCCGCCGGCCAGGCCCGCCCCGGTCGCGAGGCCGGCGCGCAGCAGGGTACGTCGGTCGAGAGAAGTCATCTGTCCCCTCCACGGAAAGTTGGTCACCAGTGGTGTACCGGGGGCAGGTGTGCTGTTCCGGCGGCCCGGATGGCTGGCGGGGAAAGCCCGGCTGACCAGTCGGGGCCCCGCCTGGGGATCGGCATCCGTGCGCGGCACCGCCGCACCCGCCCGCCGCCGGGATGACGCGCGTCACACCGCGAGCCGTCACATCCGGCCCCCGCCAGCCGTCGTGACAGGTGCATGCTCTCGACGACAGGAGGACACGACGAGCCGGATCGACCTGATGGCGGTGGCGCCGGACGCGTACCGCGCGGTGTCCGGGCTGGAGCGCTACGCCCGGGACAACGTCGAGCACACCGTGCTGGAGCTGGTGAAGCTCCGCGCGTCCATGCTGAACGGCTGCGCGTTCTGCGTGGACATGCACAGCCGGGACGCCCTCGCGGCGGGCGAGTCCAGCCGGCGGCTGTTCGCCGTGGCCGCCTGGCGGGAGGCGCCCTTCTTCGACGAGCGGGAACGCGCCGCGCTCGCGCTCACCGACGCGCTCACCCGCCTCGGCGAGCACGGGGTGCCCGACGACGTGTGGGACGCCGCCGCGAAGGTCTGGTCGGAGAAGGAGCTGGCGGACCTGACGGTCGCGATCGCCACCATCAACGTGTGGAACCGGGTCGTGGCGGCCACCCGACGCCGGCCGTCAACGGACGAGTGACGGCGGCGGGGGCGCGGCTGGCCCGGGCCGAACGCCGGTCCCGGTGACGGAGCCGGCCGGGGCGACGACAGCCGACGCGGCCGGGGCGGCTGGCGCGCTCGACGCGCACCGGCCGATGCTGCTCGGGCTGGCGTACCGGCTGCTCGGCAGCCTGCACGACGCCGAGGACGTGGTCAGGCCAACTCGGGGAACCAGAGCGCGATCTCGCGCCTGGCGCTGTCGACCGAGTCGGAGGCGTGCACCAGGTTCTCCCGGTTCGACAGGGAGAAGTCGCCGCGGATGGTGCCGGCGGCGGCCCGGCGACCGTCGGTGCTGCCGATCATGCCGCGCACGACCTCGACGGCCTGGTCGCCGGCGAGCACGAGGGCGACCAGGGGCCCGCCGGTCATGAAGCCCTTCAGCGGCGGATAGAACGGCTTGTCGACGTGCTCGGCGTAGTGCTGGTCGGCGAAGTCGCCGTCCATCGTCCGGGACACCATGGCGTCGATCCGCAGGCCCTTGCGCTCGAAGCGGGAGAGGATCTCGCCGACCAGGCCACGGCGGACCGCGTCGGGCTTGATCAGGACGAGGGTGCGCTCGTCCGGGCTGCTGCTGGACACGCTGGGTTCCTCCTGTGCGCGGAAGACGGCTCGGCTGGGTACGGTCAGCCTAGCGACCCGGTCCCGGCACCGGCGCGGCGGCTGCTCTTTCCCTGGGTCGCCGATCCGGCCTAGCCTGGCCCTTGACTCCAGGGAGGTCCACTGTGGCTAACGGGAACCGACCCATCGCGCCGGTACGCAAGCTCATCGCCGCGGTGCTCGGCACCGTGGCGACCTTCGTGGTCCTGTTCGGGCTGGGCATGACCAGCTGGGCGATCGTGGCGTTGGGCGTGGCGCTGGTGGTGCTGGCGATCGCGCTGGCCACCGTGCGCGGCGGCGGGCGCACCTGGGTCGTCGGCGTCGGGCACGTGCACAGCGCCTCCGAGCCCCCCACGACGTACGCGTTCGGCCGGTGCGAGCTGCAACTGGTCATCGACGCACCCGGGATGCCGCCCCGGTCCAAGAAGATCATCGAGCCGCGGGTGCCGGTGGCGAAGTGGCCGTCGATCGGCCAGTCCCTGCCGATCCGGGTGGCCCTGGACGACCAGCGCCACGTCCGGGTCCTCTGGGACGACGTGCCCACCCACGCGGAGACCGCCGCCGCGGCGGTCGCCGATCTGCCGCCCGAGTTCGCCGGGCCCGACCCCGTCGACGAGGTGCTCATCGGGCAGGAGGCGCCGCCGTGGGCCGACCGAGCCCCGGACGACGACTTCCACGACGACCCGCGCGACGCGCCGGCACCCGCCCCCCTGCGCGACGACCTCCGTCCCCTGCGCGACGACCTCGGCCCGCTGCCGGAGGACCGGGAGCCCGTCGTGGTGCACCACCGCCCCGGCGGCCCGGTCGTGCTGGAGGGGACGCTGGTGGAGCCGACCGCCGGCCAGCTGCCCCGCCGGGCCACCCCGGCTCCCCGCACCCCGGCCGAGGAGCGGTTCGCCCCGGCCGAGAAACAGTTCGCCACGGCCGATGAGCGGTTCGACCCGACCGTGCCGGTGGAGACCATCGACGCGGGCCCACCGCCCGCCGACCCCGCCGACGCGGGCCCGTCCGCCGACCCGATCGACGTGCCGCTGGACGCCCCGGGCACCCGGTCGGCGCCCCTGGACCAGGCCGAACTGGACGAGGCGATCTTCGGCTACGACCCGGAGGCCGGGCCGGCCGACGCCGCCGCCCCGATCAGCGGCGTCGGCATCACCCTGCTGGTCACCGACCTGGGCCGCTCGCTGGATTTCTACCGGGACACCCTCGGCTTCACCGAGGTCGACCGGGGCTCCGGCAACGCGGTGCTCGCCTCCGGGGCAACCCGGCTGGTGCTGCGCGAGGTCGCCGGCGCGGCCCCCATGAGCCGCCGCCTCGTCCACGTCAACCTGGAGGTCGACGACATCCAGGGCGCGTACGAGCGGATGCGCGACTCCGGCGTCCGCTTCACCTACGCCCCCCGGGTGGTGAACCGGGGCACCAAGCTGGAGGTGTGGGCGGCGGCGTTCCGCGACCCGGACGGCCACGGAGTGGCCCTCACCCAGTGGCGCACCCGCGCCGACGCCTGAGGCGCAAGGAAGGGCCCCTGTTAACGCTTTCGGCAGAGCAGGGGGCCCTTCCTGACACCCGTCCCGCCGTGGCGATGGTGCGGCTCAGCGGCCGAGGATCACCCGGCGCACGTGCAGGGCATACCCCCAGACCAGCGCGAAGATGATCCCCAGCGCCAGCAGCGACCAGTGCAGCAGCCCGGCGAGCATCAGCGCCCCCTGCAGCACGGTGCCGGCGTGCCACGCCCACGGGCGGCGCATCACGCCGGCCAGCACCACCGCCGCCACGGCCAACGCCACGATCACCGCGATGGCCGCGCCGCTGAGCTCGCCGCCGACCACCCGGATCGGCTGGATGGCCAGCAGCAGCACCAGCGCCTCCAGGCCCAGCGTCCCCGCGCCCAGGCCACGCACGGCACCCTCGGGGTTGCGCAGCCCGGACCGCCGTGTCCCCGGACCGCCCGGCGACGAGGGCCGCTCCTCGGGGGACGTCATCGCTTGAGCAGCCGGCGGGCGTCGGCCACGGTCACCACCGAGCCGGTGACGAGCACGCCGACGCCGGCCAGTTCGCCGGGTACGTCGGACTCGGCCTGGGCCACCGCCGTCTCGATCGCGTCGGGCATCTCCTCGGCCACCTCCACCCGGTCCGGCCCGAAGACCTCCCGGGCCAGCTCGGCCAGCTCCTCCGCCGGCATCGCCCGGGGCGAGGAGTTGCCGGTGACCACCAGGTGGTCGAGCACCGGTTCCAGCAGCTCCAGCAGACCCGCAGCGTCCTTGTCGCCGAGGACGGCGAGCACGCCGACGAGCTTGCTGAACGCGAACTCCTCCTGCAACGCGGTGACCGTGGCGGCCATCCCGTGCGGGTTGTGCGCGCCGTCGAGCAGGACCGTCGGGGCCGTGCGCACCTTCTCCAGCCGGCCGGGCGAGCTGGCGGTGGCGAAGCCCTCCCGTACGGTCTCGACGTCCAGCTGCCGCTTCGCCCCGGCCCCGAGGAACGCCTCCACAGCGGCCAGCGCCACCGCCGCGTTCTGCGCCTGGTGCGCGCCGTGCAGCGGGACGAACACCTCCTCGTACACCCCGCCGAGCCCTTGGATGTTCAGCACCTGGCCGCCGACGGCGACCGACCGGCGCAGCACGCCGAACTCGGACCCCTCGCGGGCGACGGTCGCGCCGACCTCGGCGCAGCGCTCCAGGATCGGCCGCGCGGCCTCCTCCTCCTGCGCCGCGCAGACGACCGTGGCCCCCTTGTGGATGATCCCGGCCTTGTGCAGGGCGATGTCCTGGAGCGTGTCGCCCAGCCATTCGGTGTGGTCGAGCCCGATCGGGGTGAGCACCGCCACCCCGGCCTGGAGCACGTTCGTGGCGTCCTCCGCGCCGCCGAGCCCCACCTCGACCACCGCGACGTCCACCGGGGCGTCGGCGAACGTCGCGAACGCCAGGGCCGTCGTCAGGTCGAAGTAGGTCAGCGGCTCGGCGGAGCGCTGGTCGACCAGCTCGGCCAGGGGGGCAACCTCGCGGTACGTGGCCACGAAGCGGTCCTCGCCGACCGGCTCCCCGTCGAGGCTGATCCGTTCCCGGACGCTCTCCAGGTGCGGGCTGGTGTAGCGGCCGGTGTGCAGCCCGAACGCCCGCAACAGCGAGTCGATCATCCGGGCGGTCGAGGTCTTGCCGTTGGTCCCGGTGAGGTGGATCGACGGGTACGCCCGCTGCGGGCTGCCGAGCAGGTCGAGCAGCGTCTCGATGCGGTCCAGCTCGAAGTGCATGCGGGTGAAGCCGCGCCCGTTGAGCGCGGCCTCCACCTCGGCGAACTCGGTGCGGCCGATGCCGTCGCCCCCACGGGCGCGGTCGGTGCGGTCGGTGCGGTCGGTCACGAGGGTAGCGCCTCCAGAGCGGCGTCGATGCGGACCAGGTCGGCCTCGGCGGTGGCCAGCCGATCCCGGATCTTGGCGACCACCGGCTCCGGGGCCTTCCCCACGAACGCCGGGTTGTCGAGCTTGGCCCGGGCCTGGGCGACCTCCTTCTCGGCCGCCGCGCGGTCCTTGGTGAGCCGGGCCCGTTCGGCGGCCACGTCGATCGACCCCCGGGTGTCCAGCGCGACGCTCACCTCGCCGGGCATGGCGAGGGTGGCGCTGGCCTGGAAGTCGTCGGCGGGCGGGTCGAGCCGGACCAGCGACCGGATCAGCCGTTCGTGGCCGGCGATACCCGCGCCGGCCAGGCCGTCGAGCCGCGCGACGACCCGCTGGGTGGGCCGCAGGCCCTGGTCGGACCGGAAGCGCCGGATCTCGGTCACCACCCGCTGGACCGTGCCGACCTCGCCCTCCGCGGCATCGTCGATTCCGGTACGGTCGGCAGCCGGCCAGGCGGCCGTCATGACGGTCTCCCCGCCGGTGAGCGCGGTCCACAGCTCCTCGGTGACGAACGGGATCACCGGGTGCAGCAGCCGCAGCAGCTGGTCGAGCACGTGCCCGAGCACCCGGCGGGTGGCGTCGGCACCCGGCCCGCCCTCGGCGAGCACCGGCTTGCTCAGCTCCACGTACCAGTCACAGACGTCGTCCCACGCGAAGTGGTAGAGCAGGTCGCAGACCTTCGCGAACTCGTACGCCTCGAACTGCTCGTCCACCTCGGCGGTGACGTGCGCCAGCCGGGACAGGATCCACCGGTCGACGGTCGACAGCGTGCCGGCCTCGGGCAGCGGGCCGTCGACGTGCGCGCCGTTCATCAGCGCGAAGCGGGTGGCGTTCCAGAGCTTGTTGCAGAAGTTGCGCGAGCCCTGGCACCAGTCCTCGCTGACCGGGACGTCCTGGCCAGGGTTGGCGCCCCGGGCGAGGGTGAACCGGGTCGCGTCGGCGCCGAACCGGTCGATCCAGTCCAGCGGGTCGACCACGTTGCCGAACGACTTCGACATCTTCTTGCCGTGCTCGTCGCGCACCATGCCGTGCAGGGCGACGACGTCGAACGGCGGCCGGCCGTCCATCGCGTACAGGCCGAACATCATCATCCGGGCGACCCAGAAGAACAGGATGTCGTAGCCGGTGACCAGCACGCTGGTCGGGTAGAACTTCGCCAGGTCCGGCGTCTGCTCGGGCCAGCCGAGGGTGGAGAACGGCCACAGGCCGCTGGAGAACCAGGTGTCCAGCACGTCCTCGTCCTGGTGCCAGCCCGCGCCGGTCGGCGGCTCGTCGTCGGGGCCCACGCAGACGATCTCGCCGTCCGGCCCGTACCAGACGGGGATGCGGTGACCCCACCACAGCTGGCGGGAGATACACCAGTCGTGCATGTTGTCGACCCAGGCGAAGTACCGCTTCGCCAGCTCGGCCGGCTCGATCTTCACGCGGCCGTCGCGCACCGCGTCGCCGGCCGCCTTGGCCAGCGGGCCGGTGTTGACGAACCACTGCAACGACAGCCGAGGCTCGACGGTGGTCTTGCACCGGGAGCAGTGGCCGACGGCGTGCACGTACGGCCGCTTCTCGGCCACGATCAGGCCCTGCTCGCGCAGCGCGGCCACGATCGCCGGCCGCGCCTCGTAGCGGTCCAGGCCCTGGAACGGGCCGTGGGCGGTGATCACCCCGCGCTCGTCCATGATCGTCAGGGCCGGCAGGTCGTGCCGCTGGCCGATCTCGAAGTCGTTCGGGTCGTGCGCCGGGGTCACCTTCACCATGCCCGTGCCGAAGCTCGGGTCGACGTGCTCGTCGGCCACGATCGGGATCCGCCGGCCGGTCAGCGGCACCTCGACCTCGGTGCCGATCAGGTGCTGGTAGCGCTCGTCGCCCGGGTGCACCGCCACGGCGGTGTCGCCGAGCATCGTCTCGGCGCGGGTGGTGGCGACCACCACGTCGGCGGAGTATCGGATCGAGACCAGCTCACCGTCGTCGTCGGTGTGCTCGACCTCGATGTCGGACAGGGCCGTGAGGCAGCGCGGGCACCAGTTGATGATCCGGTTGGCGCGGTAGATCAGGCCGTCGTCGAAGAGCTTCTTGAACATGGTCTGCACGGCCCGGGAGAGGCCGGCGTCCATGGTGAAGCGCTCCCGGTCCCAGTCGACGGCGTCGCCGAGGCGGCGCATCTGACCCAGGATCGCGCCGCCGGACTCGGCCTTCCACTGCCACACCCGCTCGACGAACTTCGCGCGGCCCAGGTCGTGGCGGGACTGGCCCTCCCCCGCCAGCTGCCGCTCCACCAGGTTCTGGGTGGCGATGCCGGCGTGGTCCATGCCCGGCAGCCAGAGCGCCTCGAAGCCCTGCATCCGCTTGCGCCGGGTCAGCGCGTCCATCAGCGTGTGCTCGAACGCGTGGCCCATGTGCAGCGAACCGGTGACGTTCGGCGGGGGGATGACCACGGTGAACGGGGGCTTGTCGCTCTGGGTCGACGCCCGGAACCGGCCGCCGGCTACCCACTGCTCGTACCGTCGCTGCTCCACCTCGCCCGGCTGGTACTGGGCGGAGAGGGTCGGGGCGTCGGGGCGTCGGGCATCCAGTCTCTCGGTCACCCTCAAAGTCTACGGAGCGCTTCCGCGGACCCGACGTGCGCCACCTGTTTGTTCGCGTACGGTGTCGGCTATGTCCGACGCGCATCTCACCGAGCGTTCCCTCGCCCGCGAGCCCGAACCGATCGACCTCACCGAGGAACCGATCCGGCTGGGCAACCAGGGCCCGGAGGACGTCCCCGGGCGCGGTCCCCGGTCCCGGCGCCGGCGGATCGCGCTCGCGGTGGTGCTGGCGGCCGGCCTCGCGGGGGTGGGCGCGCTCGGCGTCGCCGGCTGGCGGGTGGCGCAGCAGAAGGACACCGAGTTGTCCAGCCCCGAGACGGTTGCCGGGCTGCGGCGGGACGACAGCGAACGCGCCCGCAGCACCGCCGAGTACCTGCGCGACGGGCTGTCCGCCGACATCGACCTGGACCGCAGCTTCGGCACCGTCTACCGGGATCCGGCGGACGAGAAGCGGACGGTGCTCATCTTCGGCGGTACGACCCTGCTCTGGCAGCCGGAACGCGACCTGGACACCCTCTTCCGCCTGCTGACGGACGAGACCGGGAAGGTCACCGGCCTGCGGGAGGTCTCCCCCGGCCGGTTCGGCGGGGTGATGAAGTGCGGCACGACCAGCGGCGAGGGCGGCGACTTCGCGATCTGCGGCTGGGCGGACCACGGCAGCGTGGCGATGGCGATGTTCCCGAGCCGGCCGGTGGATTCCGCCGGTGACCTGCTGCGCCAGATTCGCGAGGAGATCCAGACGCGCTCCTGATCCCGCCCTGGAAACGGTTCAGGGCCACCCCTCACGGGGTGGCCCTGAACGAAAGAATGTCCGGCGGTGTCCTACTCTCCCACACCCTCCCGAGTGCAGTACCATCGGCGCTGAAGGGCTTAGCTTCCGG